>JAYRZH010000026.1:0-35886 GCA_041916555.1 Chitinophagaceae bacterium
AAATACTATTGACCTTTTTCTATTATTTTTTCACTATTCACTATTCACTATTCACTATTCACTATTCACCTATTCACCATTCATCAAAACGACCATCTCACACCAATCTGGCTCAGCCATCTGGCGCTCAAACCGGGAGCGGTGCTGGTGCTAAGGCTCCATGGTGTACCGGTTTGCGGACGGAAGGTGTAGCGGGGTGTCAGGTTGGTTGCGCTGGTATAGCTGGCAAACTGTAACAAAGAGTACTGATCGTTGCTGAGGAAATAAGTTTTACCCCAGTTACGGTTCAGTAAGTTGGTGAAGTTGTAGATGTCATAAGTGATCTGTAAAGTATGCACTTTCTTACCCATTTTCACACTGAAATCCTGTTTGATGCTCAGGTCGAGCAGGTGGCTCCAGGGAAGACGGGCGCCATTGCGCTCGGCAAACTGGCCTCTGCGGTTGCGGAGGTATTTAACCGACTGGATATAGTTTTCAAACAACTGGCGTTGGGCTGCTTCACTGTATGTAACCCCGTTGACGGTGGTGGAAATGAAGGCGGTTGTTTGAATTTCAGCGGCGGTAGGCACGTAGATCAGGTCATTGGTTTCAGATCTGCCACGGTCTCCAACCATGCTGCTGGAATATACATAGCTGAAGGGTTGTCCTTGCTGACCATTATATACCAGGGTAAAGGTTGTAGCGGCCATCTTCTTGGCACCGTAGGTGAACTTCTTCGACAGGTAACCAAAGAAGCGGTGACCCAGGCTAAAGTCGGAGATGGAGAGACCAATACCGTTGCGACCGTTTACAGTCTCCATAAAGCGCCACTGGCTGTTGTTCTGTGAGCTGGTTCCTTCGTTGGTGACGAGTGAGTTACCATAAGTATAGCTCAAGGTAGCGGCCCATCCGTCGCGGAAGGCTTTGTCAACAACCACTGAGAAGTTATAGGAGTAACCCTTTGTTCCCTGGTTATTGTTCAACACAAAGATATCGTTGGCCCCGTAGGGGTTTGAACCATTGGAGTAAAGCGGGATACGGGTGGGTGTACCGCTAAAGGAATAAACGGTACGGGCACCGGCGCCAACCGATTTCAGGGTCGGGGGCAGGATGTTCACGTTTTGATAGTAGATCTCGTGAATGTTCTTGCTAAACAAACCCTCTACTGTGATAGTCCAGTTCTTAGCCAAACGCTTTTCCACGGTAAGGGAGGTACGAAGCAGTTTGGGCAATTTGAACTTGGCCGACATTAGGTCCACCTGGCCTTTGGCAGTGCTGGCAGAAGTGTTCAGGTCGGCAGGGGTGTATTGATTAAACGGATCGGCACGGAAACCAGCATAATAGGTTGCAAAACCTGGTGTGGTTTGTGTAACTGAACCCAGGTTGATACCGGTGTTATTGTACACACCACCGGGCCATACCAGGGGCATACGACCGGTGAACAGACCGATACCACCACGAACGGTTGCATTCTCATCAGGAATGCGGAGAGTGAAACCGATACGGGGAGAAAGTGACCAGGGAACTTTGGCGATCTGTCCGGAACGGGCGCCAAAAAGATCATAATACTGGGAAATGATCTTAAGCGCAGTATCATTCAGGAATGGATCAGCATTGGGCCTGGTCAGGAATACAGTTTTATCGGCACGCATGCCAAGGTTGATGGTCAGGTTGTTGTTGGCCTTGATTTCGTCATTGATAAAGAAGGCCCAGTTGATATAGTTAAACCTGGCGGCGGACTTGGAATTCTTTTCGTCTGTTTTTTCTTCCAGGTTGGAGTAAGTGTAAGAATACTGATTGGGGGTAACATCATTCAGGAAGTCGCTCAGGTTATTATAGGTATAGTTACCATACAGGTCGCGAATGAACAGGTTGTTGGCCTTGCTGATGAGGTTGTCTGTTCCAACGGAAAGCAGGTGGCTTCCCAGGTAGAATTTGAACACATCATTGAATGTCCAGTTCTTTTGGGCCAGGTAGTTACCGGTAGAGAAGTTCTCGGTACCAAATACCAGGCGACCGGAACCGTCATTGATCGTTACCCGTGGGAAGGGTTGTCCAATGGGGTCGCGGTTATCTGTTACATCCGTGTAAGTGATCAACAAACGGTTTGAGGCTCCGCCTTTCAGGCTGTTGCGCAATTCAAATGTACCTGTATGCGCTTTAGAGGGGAACAGGATACCGTTGTTTAAGAAGTTGATGGTGGTGCTGCTGGAGGCGCTGGTGTTATAGCGTTCGCCCTGGTTGTAGCGATAGCTCAGCGACAATTTGGTGCGGTTGTTCTTACCCAGGTTCCAATCCAGCTTAGCGGTAACCCGGTTGGCTTTGGTTTGTTCCGGGTTATCGAGATAGGAGCCGGCGTCGTAGTTATAAGTTGTTTTGAGGTAAGACACCAGGTTATCAATGGTGGCCTGGTTGGAGTTACCCCGGTAATCGGCAAAATTGAAGGGCTGGGGGCGTTCATCACGCTGGATTTCACCCAACAGGAAGAAGAATAATTTATTCTTGATCAATGGTCCGCTAAAGCGGGCGCCATAGGTCTGGTTACGGAAGTTAGCCAGGCGGATACGCTGGTCAACAGGAACGCCGCCAGGTGTTTTTCCGGCCAGTTTTTCATCTCGGTAGTAGTACCAGGCTGCTCCATGAAGTTCATTCGATCCGGAGCGGGTAGTGGCGTTGATACCCCCACCAGTGAAGCCACCCAAAGAGGCATCATAGGGAGAAAGCACTACCTGGAACTGATCGATCGCGTCGATGGAGATTGGGTTGATGTTTGCCTGACCTCCGTTGGTACCGGAAGCGGCCAAACCGAAAACATCGTTATTGATGGCGCCATCGATAAAGAAGGAATTGTAGCGGTTGTTTTGTCCGGCCAGTGATACCCCACCATCGCCTGTGATTTTCGCGGCAGGGGTAGCACGCAGGTAATCGTTGAGGCTACGAGATACGGTAGGTATGTTTGCCACCTTATCACGACCGATGCTGGTTTCAGAACCGGTTTTGGCGGTATTGGCAGAACGACGGGCGTTCAGAACCAATTCGGTGAGGTTACCGGCTTTATCCACCAGTACAAAATCATAAGATGCTTTTTCACCCAGGTTGAGATAGATGTTATCCCTCACTTCATCATTGAATCCTACAAATGTTACGGTAACTGTGTAAGGGCCACCGGGGGTCATGTTATTGATATCGAAGCGGCCATTGCTTCGGGCGAGAACGACATATTTTGTGCCAGTGGGAACATGGACAGCAGTGACGGTTGCGCCAACCAATGGCTGGTTGCCTGAGCCTTTGATCAAACCACCGATGCTACTGTTGGTTTCCTGTGCCTGAACGGACATGGACATAACGAACAACACGGAGAGTAGTCGTACAATTCTCTTGAGCATAAGCATAATAAATTAGTTTTCGGTTGCGAAGTTGGGTAAACCCGCGATAATGCGGCAAATTAAATCTTTTACCCCCAAAAAACAAAAAACCCCGCGATTTCGCGGGGTTTTCGTTACATGATGATAATCAATTAGAAATTAAGGCGGACACCCAGCTGGCTGGTCCAACGGGCGCTGTTGAAAACACCGTCCGAAATGACCCAGGGAGTACCATTTGTGGGGGCCGTAAACTTGTACAGGGGGGTCAGGTCGTTGGCGCTGACATATCCCTGGAAATCCAACAGAATATACTGGTCGTTGGTCATGAAATAGGCCTTGCCCCACTTGTTGTTCAGCATATTGGTAAAGTTGAACACATCGTAGGTCACCTGAACCTGGTAGGTACGGGCTCCCAGCTTGATGTTGAAATCCTGCTGGAGTTTGAGGTCAACGATGTTGGTGAAGGGCAGACGGGCGCCATTGCGCTCGGCATATTTACCACGGCGTGATTTCAGGTATTTGTCTCCTTCCACATAGGCGTTGAAGGCATTCCACTGGTCGGCCGGGCTTTGTGTGCCGTTCTGTACAAAATTGATCTCGGAGATATCGGCCGGGATATAGGCCAGGTCATTGGTTTCAAAGTTGTCGAGGTCGCGGATCATACCCCGGTTGATAACATAGCTAAAGGGTGAACCGCTCTGCCCATTATAAACCAGGGAAACGGTAGTGGCCAGCTTCTTGTTGGCCCAGGTGATTTTCTTGGCCAGGTACACGTTGATACGGCTGCCCAGGTCATAATCGCTGGTGGAAAGCCCCAGGAAGTTGCGTCCGTAAACGGTTTCCATAAAGCGCCACTGGCTGTTGTTCTGTGAACTGGTTCCTTCGTTGCGAACGATGGACCGTCCATAGGTATAGTTGGCATTGAAGGCAAAGCCATTGCTCCAGGCTTTGTCAACAGAGAAGGAAACGTTCCAGGAATGTCCTTTATCGCCATCCTCATTATTGCTCAACAGGTACACCCCGGTATAAGGGTTGGTTCCATTGGCACGGAAGGGGATCTGGGCGGTAAAGTTACCCGACAGGGGATATACAGGGCGAACATCGGCGCCAACCGAAAGCAGGGTGGGAGGCACAATGTCAACACGTTTGTAATCGATCTCGTTGATATTGCTGGTATAAATTCCTTCCAGGACAAATTTCCAGTTCTTCCCGGCTGTTTTTTCAATTGCCAGTGAAGTACGGGCCACTTTGTTCATTTTGAAATCCTTGGAGATCAGGTCCACCTGACCGGAGGGAACCGGAACGGTGATGCCAAAATCGCTGGCCACATATTGGCCAAAAGGATCTTCACGGAAAGCCACATTGGAGCGGGCGATACCGGCCAGGCTGATACCGTTGTTGTTGTACACACCACCAGGCCATACCAGGGGAACACGACCGGTAAAGAGACCGGCGCCACCACGGATGGTCATGCTGTACTTGGGCAGTTTATATACAAAGCCAAAGCGGGGGTTCAACGACCACTTGGGGCTTGAGATTTGACCGGAACGGGCACCTTGCATATCATAGTACTGTTCGATTTTGCGGAGGGCGCTATCGTTAAAGAAAGCATCGGTGCGGGGAGTGGTCAGGAATTTGGTATTGTCCAAACGCAGGCCAATATTGATCGTCAGAGCATCATCCACACGGATCTCATCATTCACAAAGAATCCCAGGCGAAGGGTGTTGAATTTGGCAGCGGCATTCACCGACTCATCACCGGATTTACCCGGATCCAGCAGCGAATAGGAACGGTTATAGGTAGCGGCTGTACCACCTGTGATAAAGGCGGACAGGCTGTTGTAAACATAAGAACCATAGTTCTGGCGGATAAAGATATTGGTTGAATTGCTCAACTCATTATCCGTACCAATCGACCAGGTTTGGTTGCCTTTGTAAAATTTGAGCACATCAAAGATGGCATAGTTGTTTTGTTTCAGCAGGTTACCGGTAGAGAATTCTTCCGTACCAAATACGATCGATCCTGAACCATCACGGATGGTTACACGGGGGAAGGGATCGCCAATGGCGCCACGGTCATCGGTTACCCGGGTAAAGGTGAGCAGCAGGCGGTTGTTAGAACCTTTCTTGAAACGGGAATTCAGTTCCAATGAACCGGAATGGGTGGTGGTTGGGAAAATGTATCCGTTGTTGTAAAAGTTGATGGTGCTGTTGCTGCTGCGGCTTACGTTGTAACGTTCACCGGCATTGTAACGGTAGCTGGCGCTGAGTTTGTTTTTGCTATTCAGGGCCCAGTCCAACTTGGCAACGATACGGTCCGCATTGATCTTTTCAGGGTTGTCAATATATCCACCGGGATCGTAGCCATAAGTAGTACGCAGGTAAGTAGCCAGGTTATCGATGGCTGTCTGGTTGGAAGCGCCGTTATAGGTAGCGATGTCAAAAGGCTGGGGACGTGTATCCCGCTGCATTTCTCCATTTACAAACAGGAATATCTTATTCTTGACAATGGGGAAACCAACCCTGAAACCATAGGTCTGGTTGGTGAAATTGGCCAGTTTGGTAGCTACACTTTTATCTACGCCAGGAGTTTTACCAGACAGGGCCTGGTTGCGGTAAAAATAATAGATAGAACCTTCGATTTCATTGGTACCGCTACGGGTAATGGCGTTGATACCACCACCGGTGAAGTTACCCAGGGAGGCATCATAGGGAGAAAGCACCACCTGGAACTGGTCGATGGCATCAATGGAAACCGGGGCAATACCTGCCTGGCCGCCATTTGTACCAGAAGCCGACAGGCCAAACACATCGTTATTTACGGCTCCATCGATATAGAATGAATTATATCGGTTGTTTTGTCCGGCCAGGGAAACACCACCGTCACCGGTGATCTTGGCCTGGGGCACATAACGCAAATAGTCGGAGAGGTTACGACCAACCGTAGGCAGGTTTTGCATTTTATCACGGCCTACACTGGTTTCTGTACCGCCTTTAGCGCCTTCACGCGCGCGACGGCTGGCAGCCAGTACCACTTCTGAAAGTTCTTTTACATTCTGACCCATGGTCAGGTCCTGGCGCGAGGTTTCACCCAGGGAAATGTAAATGTCTGTTTTTACCATTTTGTCAAAGCCGGTAAATGTAACTTCCAGCATGTAGGGGCCACCCGGATTGATGTTGGCAACATCAAAACGTCCATCCCGACGGGTGATGGTGGTGTACACGGTTTTTGTGGGGAGGTGGGTTACTGTAACAGATGCGCCAACGAGGGGCTCATTCTTGTCGTTCTTCACCGTACCGGTCATACTACTGGTAGTGACCTGGGCCATTGAGCATAATGACGTCAAAATCAATACGATAAAGAAAGGGATTCTTCTCTTAAGCATAAGCGTCATGTTAGTTTAGGTGCAAAGAAAGCAATTTCCCGGCTACAGAACAGGGGAGGGTTATTAACATTTTATTACCCCAAATTACCCTGTAAAATCTGTATCCGAAGGGTCAAAGATAGGGGGATACAGACAAGCTGGAAAATTGTGGCTAATTTTGCCCAAAATTGGAATATGCTGGATTCGATAGAAAAGGCCATTTCGGACATCCGTGCCGGGAAACTTGTGATCGTGGTGGATGACGAAGACCGTGAGAATGAAGGTGATTTCATCTGTGCCGCCGAAGCCGCTACCCCGGAGGTCATCAACTTCATGACCAAATTTGGCCGGGGCCTCATCTGTGTACCCCTTCTGGAACAACGTTGCGAGGAGCTGAACCTCGAGCTGATGGTGAATAATAACACGGCCCTCCATGAAACCGCCTTTACCGTATCGGTTGACCTGCTGGGTCATGGCTGTACCACGGGTATTTCCGCCCAGGACAGGGCCCGTACCATTCAGGCCCTGATCGACCCGGAAACTAAACCCGAAGACCTTGGACGCCCTGGTCATATTTTCCCACTCCGGGCTAAAACAGGAGGGGTTCTTCGCCGGGCCGGACATACCGAAGCGGCAATCGATCTGGCCAGACTGGCCGGATTTCAACCTGCCGGTGTATTGGTGGAGATCATGAACGATGATGGCAGCATGGCCCGCTTGCCCCAATTGCTAGAGGTGGCAAAGAAATTTGATTTTAGCATAGTCTCGATCAAAGATCTGATCGAATACCGCATTACCCGCGATTCCCTCATCGAAGAGGTGGTTGAAGTGGATATGCCTACCCAATACGGCCAATTCAAGTTAAAAGCCTTCCGGGAAAAGAACACCAGCAACGAACACCTGGCCCTTATCAAAGGAAGCTGGCAACCTAATGAACCTGTCCTGGTACGGGTGCACTCCTCTTGCTTTACCGGTGATATCCTGGGTTCCCTGCGCTGTGATTGTGGAGAGCAGCTCCACTGCGCCATGCAGATGGTGGAGAAAGAAGGGAAAGGGGTTATTCTTTATATGAACCAGGAAGGAAGGGGTATTGGATTGCTTAATAAACTCAGGGCCTATCGCCTGCAGGAACAAGGCATGGATACCGTGGATGCCAACCTGCACCTGGGTTTCCAGATGGACCAGCGTGACTATGGCGTGGGAGCGCAAATACTTCGTTACCTTGGTATTTCTAAATTAAAGCTCATCAGCAATAATCCTAAAAAACGGGTAGGGCTGATCGGTTATGGTCTTGAAGTGGTGGATAATATTCCCATTCGCATTCATGCCAATCCCCATAATGAAAAATACCTGGCTACAAAACGTGATAGAATGGGGCATGATTTGGAGAAATAAGGAATGAGGAATAAAACATAAATTATTTCTGATACTTCTCACTCTTCTCAAACCAGTCTGTGCTCATAGGCATATTTCACCAGCCCGATCACGCTGCCTGTATTTGTTTTTCTGAAGATATTCTTTCGGTGGGTTTCAACTGTTCTCTCTGAAATAAATAGCGCGTCGGCAATCTGCCGGTTATTGTATTCTTTTTCTATGAGCCGGATGATCTCTATTTCCCTTTCGGTCAAATGGGCTTCTTCCGCCTGTTTCTTTCGCTGGTCGGAGGCTTTTAATTCCCGGATCACTTCTTCTCCAAAATAAATACCACCGGCAGCGATTTTTTCAAGGGCCATGACCAGTTCCTGTTTCCCGATATTTTTTAGCACATAGCCAGCTATATCCGCTTCGTTGATCATTTCATTTACCAGATCGCCCTGGCCGCTCATGGACAAGGCCAATATCCTAAGTTGGGGAAAGGCTTTTCTGGCCAGACGGGCCAGTTCATTGCCCGGAAGTACGGGCATCATCACATCCGTGATCAGGATATCCACCTCATGGATTTGCAGAAGACCCAACACCTCTTCAGGGGCTGTGGTGGAAAAGACCAGTTCCACCGAATCGGTTCCTTTCAGGAGGGAAAGAAGTCCGTCGATCACGATCTGATGATCGTCCACCAGGGCCACTTTGATCTTCTTCTTTGCCATTGACTTTATTTGGTTTCTTGTTGAATTTAATCCAAAACTAGGACAAGGGTACATGTACGGCCACCAAAGTGCCCTTTCCCGGGGAGGAATCAAAATCCACGGTCCCTTTTAAAAACTCGACCCGGGTCCGGATATTCTTTAACCCCATCCCTTCATTTTTTGATTCATCGGCCGGGTCAAATCCCCGTCCATTGTCTTCTATGGTAGCGCTGATGCCATCCCCATCCCTGATGATCGAAATATCAAGGTGGGAGGCCTGGGCGTGTTTGATCACGTTGTTTACACATTCCTGTATCACCCGGTAAAGGACGATCTCTACATTGCTGTCGATCCGATCCTGAAGTCCCTCCGTATGCAGATGGACCTTTAAAACTTTGCTATCGATCTTTTCCAGGAATTCCCCAATGGCGGAGGCCAGCCCTTTTTTCAACAATACATTGGGCATCATGTGATGGCTGACAGCTCTTACTTCGCGGCAGCTTTCATCCACCAGGGAAATGATTTTATCCAACGAGTTCTTTTGCTCTTGGTTGTCAATCTGCCATTCAGACTCAAAGGCGGAAAGGTTCATCTTTGCCGCGCTCATCATTTGTCCCACGCCATCGTGCAGGTCCTTGGCGATACGCTGTCTTTCGCTTTCTTCGGCTTCCATAACCGCACGGGTTGCGATCTCCTGCTGGTGCATGATCTCTTTCTGCAGCCGGTTCTTTTGCCTTAAACGATACCGCCGGTAATACAAGTAAGCCGACAAGGACGCCAATAAGAGGATTAGGATTGTGCCGGTGATGATATAGTTCTTCTTGCTAAGCTGGGCCTGTTGCAATTCGATCTGCTTCTGCTTTTTCTCCGTTTCATAGATCGTTTGAAGCTCGGCGATCTTGGTTTCACTTTCAATATTAAGCAGGCTGTCCTTAAGCGATTCTGATTTTTGCAAAGCTTCATAGGCCAAGGCGATATCACCTGCTTTTTTATAGGCCAGCGACATGTACTGGTATGCCTGTTGTCTTCCCTGGGCATAACCGACAGAGTCGGCCAGGGCCACTGACCTTTGCAGGTACCCGATGGCTATATTGTATTTTTTTTGGGTGATAAACAGATGACCAAGGTTGAGATAACTATCGCTCATCTGTTTTTTATTGTCAAAGGCCGAATCGATCAGGATTGTTTTCCGGAAATACTCAAATGATTTCTGGTAATCCGGCGGGTCCCCATACAAATAACAATTCCCCATGTTATCGTAAAACATGGCTTTGGAGAACTCGTTGTTGGTTTCTTCCGACAATTGTATCCCGGTACTGTCTAGCAAGAGGGCTTCTTTGATCTTACCCTGCATGCCATAAATATTCGCCAGGGTATGCAGGGCCGTGATATGGAGCCGCGTACTTATACTGGATTTATAACCGGTTAAAAGGTCCAATGCTTCGCGTACATACGATTCGGCCTGGGGCAACTTATCCTGCGATTGGTAAACCATGCCGATATTGATCCGGGAGGCGATCAGTCCGTTTTTGTCCTTGATTTTTTCACGGAGCGCCAGGGCCTTAAACTGGATCTCGAGAGATTCCGCATGTTTGCCCAGTTGCCATAGAATAGTGCCGATGGCCCCATAGGTATTGCCCAGCATGGAATCATTCTTCACTTTTTCATTCAGCAGTTTGCATTGTTCAAAGTAATTAAGGGCAGTACGATACCTGGCTTTAACCGCCTGGGCATGGCCCATGGCATAGTTAGCCAGGAGCTTGGAATAATCGGATCCTTGTTTTTCCGCCAGGGTAAATGCTTTTTCCGCCAGCAGGTAGCTGCTATCGGCATTGGTATTCCGAAGGTCACCGGAAAGGCGGGCATAGGTTTCCACCTGGGCATCCACAGAGCCACTGGCTTTTTCCTGGGCGGGAACTGACCGCGAAAGAAAACCCAATACAAGGAGCAGGCATAATCGGTAAAAAGACATATAGGAAGAAAAGATACTATAATCCTAAAACATCCTTCATACTGTAAACGCCTTTTTTCCCGGGAAGGAATTCGGCAGCCAGCACGGCTCCGAGGGCGAACCCGGTGCGGTTATGGGCGGTATGAATGATTTCTATGTTGTCCACAGAGGAACTGTAACGCACTTTGTGGGTGCCTGGGGCGGGGTCGATCCTTTCGCTGATGATCTCCAGGTCACGGGGGTTATCACTGATATGGTTTACCCACTGGTCTTTTCGCTTTACCCTTTCCAAAACCTGTTCCGCCAGGGTGATGGCAGTGCCGCTGGGGGCATCTTTTTTCTGGGTATGATGGATCTCTTCCAATTGAATTTCATAATCATCATGGGGAGCCATCAACTCAGCCAGACGTTTGTTTACTTCAAAGAAAATATTTACCCCTACACTGAAATTGCTGGCATAAATAAAGGAACCCTGGTTCTTTTGGCAAAGACCGGCTGCTTCATTCCAATGATCGAGCCAACCGGTTGACCCGCAAACCAGGGGGGTTCCCCAGGTCAGCATCTGCCTTACATTTTCCAGGGCGCTGTGCGGGCCGGTGAACTCGATGGCCACATCGGCTTTCTTCAGGTTTTCTTCCTTGAAATCGGAAAGGTTTTCGTCATTGACTTTTAACACGATTTCGTGACCACGTTGTAACGCGATCTCTTCAATGGCCTTGCCCATTTTACCGTATCCGATGAGTGCTATTTTCATGTTGGGAATATGTTATTTATTTACCAATAGTGAACACCAATCCAATGCCTGCGGTACGCAGGTAAGGGTTTACCACCGGTTTTAATTGAAGGCTGAGATCGGGGGAGATATCAAAACTTTTGAGGTGACCATCCACAGCGGCATCCACCACATTCAATCCCCAGAATACGACAAAAAACAGCACGGAATAGTCTATGTATCGCCTGAATTCATCACGACCCGCCCGAATGGATTCCGGACTGATGATCTTGTACAGGGCGTCGAGTTTGTAATAGTCGGTGGAATCCAGGGTAGGGGCTTGGGCTTTGATCCGGGCCGCATAGGCAAAACGGTATTCGCGGTACACCCCGATATTATCAATAAAGATATAGGAGGTGATACCCAGTGCGGCATAGACAATCGGGATCTTCCAGTATTTTTTATTGGTGGCCTGTCCCCAACCTGGAATAATGGCGGAGCGCAATGCCACTTTCCTGGGGTAGGTATTCTTTTTGGCTGTATCCAGGACAATTGTCTTCTTGTAGGTGGTGGTGGACGGAAGCGTGTCTTCAAGCCGCATGATGGTCTCCTGCCCGGCAGACTGGTTGGCCGTGGCAATCAGGATAAAAATCAGTAAAGAGGAAATGATCGTTTTCATGGTCAATCTACCGTAACATTCCATTGACCCAGCAGTTTATTGAATTCTTCGATTGAATAATATTCAAAGGTAATTTGCCCGCTGCCATCAGATTGGTGTTTCAATTTTACCCGGGTACTGTAATGGGAGGCTAATTTATCTTCAATTTTTTGAAAGACCGGAGGCAGGGATGTTTTTACCTGTTTTTTAACAGGCCCATCCTCTTTGTAGAGATTTCTAACCATGGCCTCGGTTTGTCGAACCGAAAGGCCTTTTTCCTTTATCTCGGAAAAGATATAGAGTTGTTTGTCGATCGTGTCCACATTGATCAGCGCGCGGGCATGACCCATGCTCAATTCCCCTTTGCGCAAGGCGATCTGGATATCCGGCGGGAGTTTAAGCAGGCGGATATAATTGGTAACAGTACTGCGGTCAAAACCCATACGGTCGGCCACCTGTTCCTGGGTATAACTCAATTCTTCCATCATGCGTTTATAGCTGAGGGAGATTTCGATGGCATTGAGGTCTTCCCGCTGCAGGTTTTCCAGCAAAGCCAGTTCAAGAAGTTGTTGGTCATTGGCCTGACGAACATAAGCGGGAATGTCTTTAAGACCGGCGATTTTTGAAGCTCTCCACCTTCTTTCTCCGGAAATCAGGCGGTATTTGCCGGAAGGAAGTTTGGATACGGTGATGGGTTGGATGATATCGTGTATGCGTATGGAATTGGCCAGTTCCTGCAGGGCGGTTTCATCAAAGTCCCGGCGGGGTTGTTTGGGGTTTGTTTCAATGGTATCGATCGGGATACGGCTCACCCCGGTGACACTATCCACCACGGTTGTTTTAAGTGAATTGGCGCTACTTTTTAGATCGGCATCGATACCCTGGAGGAGGGAACGAATTCCTTTTCCTAATGCTTCTTTGTTCTGTTTGGGGCTGGTCATTGGCAATGGTTGTTAGGTTCCGGATCAGAGTTCCATGATCCTTTCTTCCTGGCGGATCTTGGTCATGTCGTTCTTTTGAAGGATCTCTTTGGCCAGGTTGAGGTAATTCACTGATCCCTTGCTTTTGGCATCATAGAGGATGACGGGTTTTCCCACACTGGGGGCTTCACTCAGTTTGGCATTTCGGTGAATGATGGTGTCAAATACCAGGTCTTCAAAATGCCGGCGCACTTCGCTTACCACCTGGTTGCACAAACGAAGACGGCCATCGTACATGGTCATGAGAATGCCCTCTATGACAAGGGAGGTATTCAAACGGCTTTGAACGATCTTGATTGTATTGAGCAGTTTGCCCAATCCTTCCAGGGCAAAGAATTCGCATTGAACGGGTACGATCACCGAATCGGAGGCAGTGAGGGCGTTAACGGTGATAAGACCGAGCGAAGGGGAGCAGTCGATAATGATAAAATCGTAATCGGCTTTAACGGGCTCCAGGATATTCTTGAGTACCAACTCCCGGTTGGGGTAGTTGATCATTTCGATCTCGGCGCCCACCAGGTCGATATGCGAAGGGATCAGGTCAAGATTCGGTATCTCTGTTTTCAGGATCACATCCCGGGCCACTGATTCATTGACCATGCAATCGTACAGGCTATGGGTGATGTTGTGCAGGTCAAAACCCACCCCGGTGGTGCTGTTTGCCTGCGGATCGGCATCCACCAAAAGTGTTTTGTACTCCAACACAGCCAGGCTGGCTGCCACATTGATTGCGGAAGTGGTTTTGCCTACGCCCCCTTTTTGATTGGCCACGCCAATTACTCTAGCCATAATCGGAACCCCTCTCAGTTTTTTTTATAATGTCAATGATTGACCAATGCCAGGCAGGTGCAGGGTACATCCCGCATCCGCAAAGGTTTTTACGGCTGCGGCATGGTCTATCTTAATAAAGCCAAATGTATCAAAATGGACGCCAACTACCGTGGTGCATCCAATCATTTTTGCCGCCCTGGCGGCATCTTCGGGTCCCATGGTGAAGTTATCCCCAACCGGTAACACGGCAAACCGCAGGCTGGCCCAGGATGCAACCAGTTGCATATCAAGCGTCAGGGCTGTATCTCCTGAATAATAAAAATTTCCTTCCGGGGCATAAATGATAAAGCCCATGGGGTTTCCACCATAACTGCCATCCGGCAAACCCGAGGAATGTTGGGCCACCACACATTTTACTTTGAAATCCCCAAAATCCCAGCGCCCACCGGTATTCATCGGATGGGTATTGGAAACACCCTGTTTATTTAACCATTCATGAACCTCCCAACTGGCCACCACTTTGGCCCCGGTTCGCTTGGCAATGGATACGCAATCGGCAATATGATCGGCATGACCATGGGAGACAAGGATATAATCTGCCTCAATGGAGTTTATTTCTGTCCCTTTGGCCAGTTCATTGTAAGTGATAAAAGGGTCAAACAATATTTTTTTGCCGTTCACGTCTACGGAAAAACAGGAATGGCCGTAGTAGGTCAGGGTCATATTAAATTTTTAGCCGGAAAGCAAAAATAAGCCTTGTGGTTAATTTATGGGAACTAAATGACCCGATCTCGTGTTATTCTTCTTTTTTTGGGTATAATTTTATTCTTAATTAGTAATCAATCCTTAGGTGCATGCGTAGTTCTCCGTTTTGGTGGATTTTTATTCTGTTCATGGTCCTTCTAGACCTTTATGTATTTCAGGCCCTCAAGGTATTGACAACCTCTTCTGGTACAAGGTTTCGGCTTATTATCCATGTGGTGTATTGGGTGCTTTCTGTGTCGGCGGTTGGGGCCTTATTGCTTCTTCCTTATCTCCAATTTGAACAGGCTACCAAGATCATCCGGTCAACGATCTTCGCCTTGATCATTGGACTCTTTTTTGCCAAATTTATCGCGGCCGTATTCTTCCTGGTGGATGATCTCCGCCGGGGTGTGCAGTGGGTAGCGGTCAATACCCTGTTTACCGGCTCCAAATCCACCGGGGGAGGGGAGGGCATTTCCAGATCGGTATTCCTTAGCTGGATGGGAATGATCGCCGGGGGCGGGTTATATGGGTCCTTATTATATGGCTTTGGAAATAAATACCGGTACGACCTGAAAAAGATCCCCCTCGCCTTTGCCAACCTGCCTGCAGCTTTCAAAGGGATGCGGATCGTTCATATCTCAGATATACATTCAGGGAGTTTTACCGACAAAGAAGCGGTGAGCCGCGGAGTTCAAAAGATACTGGAACAAAAACCCGATCTGATACTCTTTACCGGTGACCTGGTCAATGACCGGGCTGATGAAATGGATCATTATAAGGAGGTCTTTGCCCAATTAAAAGCACCCCTGGGGGTGTATTCCACCCTGGGTAACCACGATTATGGTGATTATACCCGTTGGGATAGCCCCGAAGCCAAGTCGGCCAACCTGGAAAGGCTCAAACAGGTGCATGCTGATATGGGTTGGAAATTATTGCTGGATGAACACCAGGTGATCGAGAAGGACGGACACTCCCTTTCCCTGATCGGGGTGCAGAATATCAGTGGCCGGGGTAGTTTCAGAAGCTATGGTGACTTGGGTAAAGCTTATGAAGGGGCAAGTTCGCACCCCTTCAAGATATTAATGAGCCATGACCCTTCCCATTGGGACGCGGAAGTGCTAAAAAAATACCCGGATATTGACCTGATGCTGGCTGGGCATACCCATGGCATGCAGTTTGGCGTGGAATTACCCGGATGGCGTTGGAGCCCGGTTCAATATGTTTATAAACAATGGGCAGGTTTGTATGAAACGGGAAACCAAAAACTCTATGTCAACCGCGGTTTTGGGTTCATTGGCTACCCCGGCCGGGTGGGAATACTTCCCGAAATAACACTCATTGAGTTGATTTAAAGCGGATTACTCAATATTTTTGCCCCGGCGCCGTTTAAATTAATTCCACGGCCACATTAAACCCCCGCCCGCAGGCGGGGTCTTAACTGCCGGAATACAAGCCTCTTGAATCAAACGTCCATACAACTGCCGGATCTTGCCAAAAGGGCGGGTATCTCCCTGTGCTTCCTGGTGCTGGGTATTTTTTTGCATGCCCAGGAAACACCCCCTGCAGACACTACCAAGCCAGCCGAAGAATTTTTTGCATCCGATTCCTCCGAACTTGATTATGATTTTCTGTTTGATGAGTTTGCTTCCTTTCTCGATTCCATTTCAAAGCCCCATAGCTATCTTTTGGCCGGGGTATCGCTGGGTCGTGGATACTATAACTATACAAACAAGTCATCGGTTTTCCTGAATGCCCGCCAACAATATACCTATTCCCCCACCTTGGCCTATTTTCATAAATCAGGGTTTAGCCTGACTGGAACGGGGAATATCGTGAACGACGGGGAAAATATGAACCTGTACCAGTTTTTTTTAAGCCCGAGTTATGATTACCTGAAGAATAAAAAACTGGCTACGGGAATTGCCTATACTCGTTATTTTACCCGGGACAGCCTGCCATTTTATACAACCCCACTGCAAAACGAGATATATGCCTATTTTACCTACCGGAAATGGTGGCTCCGGCCCTCGGTTTCGGTTAGTTATGGATGGGGCAGCCGGGAGGATTATGACCAACGCGAATCCCTGATCAATGACCTCCGCCTGCGCGCCAGGGGTTATGTACGGGTAAACACCAGGGAATCAGTCAGCGATCTTTCGGTGGTGACCTCGGTACGACATGATTTTTATTTTCTGAATATCCTTTCCATAAAGGACTATGTACGTATTTCACCACAAATCAATTTTACCAGTGGCACGCAAAAATTTGGTTTTAACCAGTCCACCAACACCTATGCCACCCTGGTAAGGACCGGTACCAATGTGCTCTTCAATTCGGAGAATACCTACCTCAACGACCAACTCAAGTTTCAACCCCTGGCCCTAACTTTTCTGTTTCGCACAGAGTATTCCGTTGGGAAATTCTATATCCAACCCCAACTGGTGCTCGATTATTATTTCCCGGCAGAGGAACAGAACTTTAGTTCCTTGCTCTCCCTGAACCTGGGGATGATCTTCTGATCCTTTCCAAACCAACCACTATTTTTTGTTTTTTTTAAGAAACAAAATGCAATTAAGGATTTACTTAACGGTTATAAACTGTTTCGTTAAGAACTATTAACAACGGGAATTAGAGCATGGCATCAATGTTGAATTTTCCCATCTAACTTAAAACTCTATTTATGAATGCAAGATTAGCTACCGTTCTCGTCGCCCTCTTAATCTCCTCGGCTGCTTTTTCCCAGTTTCATTTGGGTATTAAAGGTGGGGCCAATGTGAATAAGGTGGATGGTAAATCCTTCGACCAACAATTCACCTATGGCTACCATATTGGTGGTTTTGCGGAGATCGGGCTTGGGTCCAAATTCAGGATTGTGCCCGAGGTCCTCTTCAACCAGTACAATACCACGCTGGACAGCAGCTACAAAGAGATCTATGAGAACGTGATCAATTCCTCCCAGAGCAAGGTGAAGTTGAATTACCTCACCATTCCCATTTTGCTCGACTACAAATTGCTTGGCCCCATCCATCTCCAGGCAGGCCCCCAGGTGGGTATCCTGATGGACCAGAGCCGTACCTTCCTGCAAAATGGCGGGGATGCCTTTAAAGAAGGCGACTTCTCCATGGTAGGCGGGGTACAGGTCAATCTCGCCAAATTCCGCTTCACCGGCCGGTACATCATTGGGTTGAATAACATCAATGATATCGATGAGCAGGATAAGTGGAAGAACCAGGCGGTGCAGTTGTCGGTTGGGATAGCTTTTTGATTTTTTGGATTATTTGGATTGTTTGGATTACGCGGATTACACGGATTTCACGGATTACCTGAACTTTAGTGGAAAATACTTTTCAGTCTAAGTACCAGTAATCCGTGAAATCTGCGTAATCCGTGAAATCCATGTAATCCCAAAACCCCAAACACGGCACTTTTCTTGACAAGTATATAATCCCGGTGTATTTTTACCCCCGGCCTGTAATAACTGACAGGCTGTCAAACCACTGGATTAATACAATGAAGAATATTGACTTACTGGTGCGGTCGGAGGAAGAAGCCGATTTTATTCCCATCATCCCACTGAATGAAAATGAAGGAGAAACGCAGGATGGGATTGAAATTCCACCCCATTTACCCCTGTTGCCCTTGCGTAATACCGTCCTGTTTCCCGGGGTGGTAATACCCATTACCGTTGGCCGCGACAAGAGCATAAAGGCCGTTCAGGAGGCCTATAAGGCTGACAAATTGATAGGCGTGGTAGCGCAAAAAGACAGTAATGTGGAAGACCCGGATGCGGGTGACTTGGAAAATATTGGAACCGTAGCCCGGATCGTAAAACTGATCACCATGCCCGATGGAGGTACTACCATCATCATCCAGGGCAGAAGCCGGTTCCGGATACGCCGGGTAACAGCAGAAGATCCCTTTTTTGAAGCGGATATAGAAGTGCTCCAGGAAGTGGAAGTGCCTGCCAACGATGAATTTGCTGCCGGGGTTTCCAATATCAAGGATATGGCGGCACAGATCGTGAACCTGTCGTCCAATATCCCCTCTGAAGCGGCCATCATCCTCAAGAATATCGAGAACCCTGGATTCCTTATCAACTTTGTTTGCAGCAACCTGAGCGCCGACCTAAAGGAAAAACAACGGTTGTTGGAGTTGAATGATATCATAGAACGGGCCGACCAGCTCACTCAGATGCTTCACAAGGAACTCCAGTTTGCCGAGCTGAAGAATAAGGTAACCACCAAGACCAAGGTGGAATTGGACAAGCAACAACGGGAGTATTTTCTTCAGCAACAACTTAAGAGTATCAAGGAGGAATTGGGAGGCGATACCAACGAGCGGGAGCTAAAGGAAATGCAGAAAAAGGCCGAGGTTAAAAAATGGCCACAGGCCGCCAAAGAAGCGTTTACCAAAAACCTGCAAAAACTGGAGCGGATGCACCCCAGCACCCCCGATTATTCGGTGGTGTATAACCATCTCGACCTGATGCTGGACCTCCCCTGGCAGGATTATACCGAAGACCATTATGACCTGAAAAAAGCCAAGAAAGTGCTGGATACAGATCACTATGGCATGGGAAAAATAAAAGAGCGGATATTAGAATACCTGGCGGTATTAAAACTCAAGGGCGATATGAAAAGCCCGATACTGTGTTTTGTCGGCCCTCCGGGTATTGGAAAAACTTCGCTGGGCCGGAGTATAGCCCATGCGATTGGCCGAAAATATGTACGGTTGAGTCTGGGTGGATTGCATGATGAAAGTGAAATCCGAGGGCACCGCAAAACCTATATCGGCGCCATGCCAGGTCGCATTCTCCAATCGCTGCGCAAAGTGAAATCCTCAAACCCGGTCATGATCCTGGATGAAATTGACAAGGTTGGGAATGACCACCGGGGTGATCCCTCTTCCGCTTTGCTGGAAGTGCTGGACCCCGAACAGAACCATACTTTTTACGACAATTACCTGGAGTTGGAATATGACCTGAGCAAAGTACTGTTCATAGCCACAGCGAATAATTTACAGAATATTCAACCCGCCTTGCGCGACAGGCTTGAGATCATAGACCTAAGTGGTTATGCGGTGGAAGAAAAAGTGGAGATAGCCAAACGCCACCTTATACCCAAACAAAAGGAAGCCCATGGGCTGAAGTCGATCAATTTCAAGATCAGTGATAAAGTGATCGACCGGGTCATACAGGATTATACCAGGGAAAGCGGGGTGAGGGAACTCGACCGCATGATCGCCTCGGTAATGAGGTACCAGGCCAAGGAATATGCCATCAAGGAAAAGTTGAAACCCACCCTGACCCAGGCAGATATTGAGAAGATACTGGGTAAAACCCGTTACAGTAACGAAATCTATAAAACGGCTAATATGCCTGGTGTGGCGGTTGGATTGGCCTGGACCTATGTTGGGGGCGATATTCTTTTTATTGAAACCAGCACCAGTGAAGGGAAAGGTGAATTAAAACTTACGGGCAACCTGGGCAATGTGATGAAGGAAAGCGCGACAACGGCGCTAACCTATTTGCAATCCAATGCCACCCGGTATGGCATCGATCCCAAATCATTTGAGAAGAAGACCATCCATGTACATGTACCTGAAGGGGCAGTGCCCAAGGATGGCCCGAGCGCGGGAATAACCATGATGACTTCCCTGGCATCGGCGCTAACGGGCAAAAAGGTCAAACCCTTTTTGGCCATGACCGGTGAGATCACCCTGCGAGGGCAGGTATTGCCGGTGGGAGGGATCAAAGAGAAGATCCTGGCGGCAAAAAGGGCCGGTCTGAAGGAAGTGATATTATGCGCTCAGAATGAAAAAGATGTGCAGGAGATAGATTCGGCATTTATTAAGGGGATGCAGTTTCACTATGTTAAGACCATGAATCAAGTGCTGGAACTGGCGCTGAAGAATTAGCTTTTAGCAAATGAATTTTTTTAAAAAAACCTCAAATCTTAAGAACCAAGGCAACCATTTTCCCGTACATGCGTTGTTAGTTATATAGAATTTTTCATGTTGGTTGTTTTAAGGGTTAAAAATGTTCCCCCCGATTCCTCGGGGGGATTTATTTTGTGGTTACGGCTTCATTTCGCAAATTCGTAGCCCTTGCGTTCAACTCTTTTCATATCCGCCCTTTTATTTGTTCTACAAACCACCGGGCAAACACTCGGGGGAAGTTCCATTTACAATTTTTTGAAATTACCTGCCAGTCCGCAGCTTACCGGATTGGGAGGGGTGAATGTTTCGGTAAGCTCCCAGGATCCGGGTATGGCCTTTCACAACCCGGCTTTGTTAAGTCCCGATATGCATTCGCGGGTTAACCTGGTATTTCAGGATTTATATGCCGGCATCAGCACTTTTCATTTGGCGGCTGCCTATGATCACAAACCCTGGAAGACCAGGTTGGCCTTTGGCATTCACTATTTAGATTATGGCCGTATCCCCCAGACTGATGCCAGCGGAAATATATCGGGTGAGTTTCGTCCGGTGGATTGGGTGATGCAGGTATCCGCGGCACGCAGTTATCTGGAGAAATGGGATTATGGGGCTACGGTAAAGATTATCCATTCTGGTTATGGAATGTACCGGTCGAGCGGGTTGGCGCTGGATGTAGGGGTTTTGTTTAAGGATACGGCCCGGTTATTCACGGCATCTGTCCTGGCCCGCAACATGGGGTTTCAACTTACCCGGTATCAGGGTACAGACCCCGATGACCTGCCATTTGATTTACAGATCGGGGTGACCCAGCGATTGGCGCATGCGCCCTTTTCTTTTTCATTGACGGCCCAACGGGTGCATCAATGGGATATCCGTTATAATGATACCCTGTTTAATAATGACAATGGGATAGACAACGGGAGAAAGAAATTCACGTTTGACAAATTGTTTCGGCATGTGGTGTTGGCTGCAAAAATTCACCCCAGTGAGCAGTTGGAGTTGTCAATCGGGTATAATCATTTGCGAAGGCAGGAGTTGAATGTTTACAATGCCTCCAACGGACTTAATGGATTTTCATTGGGGGTAGGGGTTTTGTTAAGAAAGATCCAGATCCGGTATGCTCGGGCTTATTACCAGAATAACACGGCGCTTAATCAATTTGGGCTTGGCCTCCGGCTCAGTGATTATTTTGGCTTGGGGAGGTAGGGTATGGTTTATGGGGCCGCGTGGCTGTGGAGATCCGCCGGGAATGAATGGTACAAGATCGAACTAAAATAACCCTCTTCAAGGTACTCTTGTATCACCCAATAACAATCCACCTCCCCCAACCCCAAAGGGGTTGAACCATTCATAACCCCGCGTGGCACGCGGGGTGAGCACACCATAGAAGTGTAATGACGACGAGTCCAAGCACCCAGACCTGGAGTAGCGGACCCGGATGCCTAACGCATCACACTCCATGTACAACAGGAGGGCATACTCCATCATAAGATCCGCCGGTTGCACCGGCGGTTATGAATGGTTCAACCCCTTCGGGGTTGGGGGATAGCACCTGCGGCATTAGAGGTTTTCCTTGTGCCCAACCGGGGCGCCATGTCGGTAGCCCCCGATCATCCAGTCATTTCCCCACGCTCCGTAGGAGCGTTATATTTGAAGCGCCGAAGTTCAGAGATTTGTTTTAACCTGTGGGGGGCAATGGGGAAATATAAATCGGGCCGTAGTCAAATGTCATAATTTGAGTTTGTTTGAAGTTTATAAGACTACGGCCAGCATCAGTCTGAATTTTGGAGAAGTGAAAGGAATACTAAGGGGAGCGGGACCCTATCTATAGCCTCCGATGCTCCAACCATTACCCCACGCTCCGTAGGAGCGTTATATTTAGAGTCCCGAGTTTCAGAAAGTTGCGGCACCCTGTATAGGTGCAATGGAAGAAGGAAAGTTTGCAGTTCATTTCCAAAGTAATTTGAACTAAATTGATGGCCATGAATGAGAGTCCAAAATACGACATAGAAAGATTGCGTGCATTACTTGAAGAATGTAAAAGAAAATTTGGTACCAAGGACAGGTTTATTCATCCGAAGACCATTACAAACTTTCTCTTCCATTTTCAATACTTAAAAGATAAGAAAAGGAAGGATCATGTATATAAGAATATAACTGACTATCTTGAGGTTTTGTCTAATCTTGAAGTTGTTGACATTGATGCAAAATCAGGCGCAATTTTTTTTGAAAAATTTATTTCTCCTATTATTAATTATTATGACGTTTATCGCGGATTTAGTGTTTACCTTAAATGGTCATACTTTATTATTGTCATTTTTTTAGTTTTTAGTCTGTTATTTATTGCCAAGATTTCTCTTAGCTATATTTGCTTATTAGGATTACTTGCAGTCACTATTTTATTTAGAAATCGTTACAAGGAAAAGTTGCATAAAACATATGGCGTTTTTCACTAGGTAGGATGGTAGTGTTGGTGGTAGGGTAGTGCTTCAAATTAGCAGATTTTCACCTTCCAAGCGCAAAGAAGCACGTTTACAGGCAATTTTCGTAAACCGGATAGCCCTATTTGAGAGGCAAAGTTCCCCTTTTCGTCCAATTCCGTCTTTTGCCCTTACGAAAAATGCACCTCGTGTTTCAAATTAGCAGGTAGTATAGAGTGCAAATGGAATTTGGATTTCAGTTACTTTTTTCGATAGTTTCGCTATAGCCATTCAAGGCAGGGTGATGGGTCTAAGTTCCCCCTTGGGGGGACAGGGGGCCCTGAAACAAGTTCTTTGAATTAAGCAACCACCTGGGGAATGTACTATTCACCGTCAGTGACAAACACAGCGGCGTGGATACCTCCTCGGACGGAGAGTATGACTACTATGAACCCGATGTGGTCAGTGCGAGTGATTATTATCCGTTTGGGATGCAGATGGTGGGGAGAACGCTGGAAACGAGTAAGTATCGGTATGGGTTTAATGGGAAGGAGAAAGACAATGAAATAAAAGGGGAAGGGAATAGTCTTGATTTTGGAGCAAGAATTTATGACCCAAGGATAGGTAGGTTTAATTCACTTGACCCAGACCTACGGAATTTGACAAGGATAAGTGGTTATAGTTCTTCTTCAAACAATCCAATAGTTAACATAGATAATAATGGTGAATATGCATTAGATTTTCGACTTAAAAATTTTCTTACAAAGAACTCATACTATACTACCGGATTTATATACGGCATTGGAGATGGGCTGATAGAGATAGGAGCAATGGGTTTCGATATAAATAAAGTCGTAGCAGCATTTAACCCAGTTCATTTGTCTTTTTATTACTGGAGAGATGCAGGGGCTGAAACCCGTAAGAATTTTAGAGCAGCGGTTAGTACTTTTATCCAGATTGCGCGAAATAGAGATATTATTAATCAGGTAATTGATGGGGTCAAGTCATCATTTGGCGAATGGTGGGATGTAGTAGCTCAGGGAGGAGGGACAAATGGAGAGCGAGGGTATGCCCACGGGAAATTGGTCTTCGATGTAGTATCTCTTTTTGTCGGAACGGGAGAGTTAAAAGGTTTGATGAAGGGAAGTAAAATTGGGGATGATGTAGCTCTGCTAATACGAGAATCGCTTGAAGAGGCCACCCAAATGGCTCCTGGAAAGGGAATGCCGGAATGGTTGAAACTAATTAAAGAAGGTTTAGCTTATGAGACTAGTTATTTTGATGAGTTAACAAAGAAATTATCAAGAGGTGATCAACTAATTAGGCGTGTAACATTTAAAACTGATGACGGCACAAGGGCTGTTGTGGATGGTGTCGTTAGAAGAGCGGATGGTACTTTTGAACTAATCGAAACTAAATTAAAATATACTACTCCATTGACAAAAAACCAACAAAAGGTATATAAGGCGCTAAAGGAAGGGAAAGCTATGGCAGTTGGAGATAATGCTAAGAAGGCAGGTTTCAAAAATGGAGAAAAGGTCAAGGCGGAAGTAAAAAGAGTAAATAAACATAACTCGAATTAAATGGATAGAAAGCAACTATTTTTTGCACTTTTGGGAGACGAGTTGGATAAACGTGGTTTTTCTTACAAAAAATCAATTAATGGGTTTTCTAAAAAGGAAGGTGGGAATGAGTTTCTTTATATTATTGAGGAAGCTCCGTTTTTCCTTCAGATTGAACCAGATTTTAGGATACTGTTAAATTCCGTTGAAAAATTTAAGAGAAAAGCATGGGGTAAATTATATGAGAAGTTTGCTTCAGTGGGTAATACAAAAAGAAGTTTGCTTCCAAGGCAAAGTGTTGAGGAATGCCACTCGCTTACTGACACCCATGGAGCTGTAATAACTGCTGTTAAAAAGGAGATTGAGTTTTATGAATTGTTTGTAAAAAAGTACTTTATTCAATATTCAGATATAGACTTCTTGGATGGCTTATTAAATTCAAAGCCAGATAGATTTAATGTGACTACCTATAATCCCATACATACAGCCTTTCTCGCAATAATTGTTGCCAAGCTTACTTTTAATCCAAATTTTGATAACTTAATTCCGTTTTATAGAGAGGTTGTAAATTCTTTTAACAAGAATTTTAATGAGGAGTTTGAATTATTGGTAAAGTATGCCCAAAGTGGTAGTATTGGAAGTGGTTCAAGTTAGAGAGTTTTTCTACATTTTAAATCTTAGAATTCCGTAGCCGCTGTTCCCCGCAGCGGTTTTTTTATTTTCAGGCCCCAGCAAAAACAAATACCATGGAACAACTTAATCACCATAACCCGAAGTATGTCACCTGGAGATATGAGGAATTGAACTTTGCCTTGTTGGGAGGTATTCGGAACGAAGGATTACACAGTATGCGAGTAAAAGTGAAGGTTCAACCAATGAAATGATTGATGCAATTGGGTGATTGGGAAAGATAAGGACACTCCGTCAATGCCCAATAGCCTTACCGAACGCTGAAGGGAGTGACACAACGGAAGCTGATAGTAGCCATACAACGGACACTCAAAATCCTATCTTATGTTATCCGTATTTTCCTTGCACCCGTCGTGGCGCCATGTCGGTAGCCCCCGAGCATCCAGTCATTACCCCACGCTCCACCGGTGCGTTATATTTGAGGTACCGAAGTTCAGAGATTTGTCGTAACCTGTGGGGGGCAATGGGGAAATATAAATCGGGCCGTAGTCAAATGTCATAATTTTGAGTTTGTTTGAAGTTTATAAGACTACGGCCAGCATCAGTCTGAATTTTGGAGAAGTGAAAGGAATACTAAGGGGAGCGGGGTGGTCTGAGGATGAGAGAATAGGATTGGCTAAGTATATTGGAGCAAAAATTAAACTTGAAAAGCAAGCTGCTAAGTTAGAAACCCAAAGAAAACGTTTGGATTTATATAAGGGACAACTTAAACTTGTTGAAAATGGAACTAGTGTTGTTGAAAACAAGGAGGAAGCAATAAGGGATTTGAATTTGAAAATAGTTGACGCCGAAGCGGCTATTAGAAACACCAAGGCTGAAGCTGCTAAAACCGCAGAAGAGGTAGTTGAACTTAAGAGTAAATATTCCCAGATAATAAATCTGACTTATGACTAAAATTATTGCAATTACGTCACTAATATTTTTTATTTCTTGTTCATCTCCAGAGCCCTCTTTGGAAATTTATTTTGATAGGGAATCTGGAAATTTGATTGTATCTGACTCTACAAAGTTTGATTCTGTTTTGGTGTCAAACATGATAACTAATCGGAGTTTTAGTATATCAGTAAAGGATAGAGGGCTGTCGGTCATTAATGTATATCAGTACATGGCATATGAATGGAATATTGGTAAGCTTGAGCAGATAGATACCTTAAGTTATAATATTTACCTAGAATTGAGTACACAGGATCGGTTTGGCTACAATTTGATTTTTGGATATATAAATGATAAGAATAAATGGCAAAAGAAACTTGATACAATTCGTGAGTTAAAGAGGTAGGGGTAAGATGGTAGTGTTTCAAATTAGGTGCGCCGTGAACTACGTGAGCAGATGCTTTATGAAAGATGGGGTAGTGTTTCAAATTAGCATGTTTTCACCTTCCAAGTGCAAAGAAGCTCATTTTAAGTCAATTTTAGTTAACCAGATAGCACTTCTAGTGCAGGATAATTCTCCTATTAACCCATACTCTAAATCTATATTTTCTGTCTTTTCCTTGCACCCGTCGTGGCGCCTTGTCGGTAGCCCCGATCATCCAACAATTTCCCCACGCTCCGTAGGAGCGTTATATTTGAAACACCGAAGTTCGGGTATTTGCCATATCCTGAGGGGCAATGGAAAGTGCATATCGGGCCGTAGTCAAATGTCATAATTTTGAGTTTGTTTGAAGTTTATAAGACTACGGCTAGCATCAGGCTGAATTTTGGGGAAGTGAAAGAAATACTAAAGTGAGCGGGGGGAAGCGAATACAATATACAGCATACAAATTGGAAAGCGGAACAATAAATATCGGTAGAATAGATGGAATCGACTCGAAAACCAGAACCAACAGAATTAAAACTAATTGAATTATTAGTTTCAAAATCAGCTAAATCATTTCCAAAGAATTGGAGTGAAACTTTACGCGTTAGAAATATGCAGGATGGAGGCATGGGAAGCCTACTTCTTTTCCCTAATGAGCAAATTGATGAGGAAAGAGTGTTTGGAGAGCAGATTAGTGATTTTAGATTTCTCGACGAAGATGGAGTCGAAGTTATTGCCTCTCTAAATGTTGATGAAATGGGGGAATTGTTTGAGTTGGATATGTGGAAGACTGATTATAGTAAATTGATTAAATGGCCCTTATAGGGGTGGTAGTGTGCTACATTAGCATTTTTCCGATTTGGTTTTCATTTTATGCTGTTTTACAGGTGTTTTTAGTCTCACAGAGGACTGCCCAACAGCCTTACCTAACGCTGAAGGGAGTGACACAACGGAAGCTGATAGTAGCCATACAACGGACACTCAAAATCCTATCTTATGTTATCCGTATTTTCCTTGCACCCGTCGTGGCGCCATGTCGGTAGCCCCCGAGCATCCAGTCATTTCCCCACGCTCCGTAGGAGCGTTATATTTGAGCACCGATGTTCAGAGATTTGTTTTAACCTGTGGGGGGCAATGGGGAAATATAAATCGAGCCGTAGGCAAATGTCATAATTTTGAGTTTGTTTGAAGTTTATAATACTACGGCTAGCATCAGGCTGAATTTTGGGGAAGTGAAAGGAATACTAAGGGGAGCGGGGTGGATATGATTTGCGTACATTAAAAGATAAAGGAAATTAATATGGATTTTATTGGATTTATCAGCAACTTTTCATATGAAGTGGTTAATGAAATTAAGAAGTCTATTCAACAATATGGGTTTGATTTCCAAGAGGGTAATGAAGTTCATGATCCGGAGTTAATGGAAGGCCTCGGACTTTTTTTAGAAAAAATTGAGTATAATTTTCTTATTCAGATACTAAAGGACAAAAATGATGGTTCCTCTGCAAAAGTTACAGAGGAAATTCAATTGTTTTCATTATACCAAATGGATTCTGCATTTTTAAATTTGCTAAAGCACATGGATTCATTGCCAATTTTAAATGGGAAAGTCATGTACCTTCTTTTTGCATCAGAATGGAGGATAGAGGATATTGAATTGCGATATTACAAATCAGCATCAGTTTCAACAATTATTGAGTATTTTAAAATTAATAATGGCTGGGTAGCTTTGCACTTTAATGTCATATTGGGTAGAGAGTCTATCGAGGAGAATTATCCTTTATTGTTTAGAATTCAATTTGGAAAATCGACTTTACTTTAGGGTGTTGGTATTGGTAGTGCTTTCAGATTAGCAGATTTTCACCTCCCAAGCGCAAAGAAGTTCATTTACAGGCAATTTTCGTCAACCAGGTAGCCCTTTTTGGGTGATAAAGTTCCCTTTTTCGTCCAATTCCGTCTTTTGCCCATAGGAGAAATGCACCACGTGTTTCAAATTAGCAGGTAATATGGAGTGCATATGGAATTAGGATTTCAAATACTTTTTTCGATAGTTTCGCTATTGCCATGCAAGGCAGAGTGATGGGTCTAAGTTCCCCCTTGGGGGGACAGGGGGCCCTGAAACAAGTTCTTTGAATTAAGCAACCACTTGGGGAATGTACTGGTAACAGTATCCGATAAACACAGTGGCGTGGATACAAGTTCGGATGGGGAGTATGACTACTACCAAGCCGATGTAGTGAGTGCCAGTGATTATTATCCGTTTGGGATGCAGATGGTGGGGAGAACGCTGGAAACGAGTAAGTATCGGTATGGATTTAATGGACAGGAAAAATCGGATGAATTAACAGGTAGTGGGAATAGTTACACGGCCGAGTTTTGGCAGTATGATGCGAGGATAGGGAGGAGGTGGAATGTCGATATAGTTATAAAGACTCCTTTATCAGGTTATTCTACGTTTGCAAACAATCCGGTTTGGTTTAAAGACCCAAATGGAGCCGATTCAATTTTTTATAACCAAGATGGAACTGAAATCAAACAACGTAGAGTTAAGGTGAAGGGTGATCATATTTATTTTTTACAACATGATAATGGGAATAAGAATATAGCTGGCCAAAAATACTATCAAGGAGAATCTTATTATTCTTTTTTTGGTGATCCAGATCGATTTAGTGAGCCAAACTTATTTACTACAGTAGATGCAACGGCAATTCCAACGATGAACAAAGAAACAATTAAGAACCTTATTGATCAAGTTTATGATAAGAAGGATAATTATTTAGATATTTTTAAAGGAGTCTCAACTGGCGATAAGAAATACGACTATAAGAACGGAAAATTATTCAATAAGAAATTTGGAACAGAAGAGACTCCGTCAAATATATCCACAGCATATATGATTGATGGTGTTTTATACAATAGAAATGAGGCCGGATTGATTTTATGGGGAGCCACTTTAGCCTACACTTCAGTGGGTTACACAGGAATATATTTGGATAATAAAATGGCTCATCATTTAATTGAAGGAAACGGAGATGAATTAAATGAAATGAATATGTGGAGGAAGGGTTGGTTAATTATGAAAAATGCTAAAGATGTTGATAAGTATAAGAATACTTTTATGTATGGAGTATTTGGTATACATTATGATAAAAAAGTACAAGGAGTGGATCCAACCCATGAAGACGGAATTTATTATGATAATTGGAAAATTATAGGGCATGGAAAAAAATAAAATTGATATTTGGGCATGTTTGTTTATACTCAGTTGTGCCATGTTTTATTCATGTGCAAACCCAAAAGATCAAATTGAAAGAAGGGTTAATAAGATGTATCATAAAGGGGAAGTGGAGTTTATTAAAATGAAAAACTATTTTGACACGCTATCAAGCTTAGGAATCATTAACATAAGCAGCTTTAGTAGGCGTGAAAGAAAAATTATCTTGAAAAACAATAAGGAGGTTTTAGTCTCTGATACTAGTAGAACTATTCCAGAAATTTATAAGCCAATATTAGCAAAGAGTTTTGATCTTATGTCAAGAAATAATGTCACTGTTACTGCATATGGCAATGATAATTCAGTTGTTTTTCGGTTAAAGGAATATAGCTTTCTTGGGCAATATGAAGTATTTATTTGTTTTAACACAAATTCTTCCCCAACATTTCAAGAATATTCTATAGACTCATTGCTATTGGCTAATGATAAAACTTGGGCAAGCAAGCTAAGGGATAAATGGTATTTAATTGCGATTAAAAAATCAATATGAGGCGGTAGTAGTAGTGTGCTACATTAGCATTTTTTCGATTTGGTTTTCCTTTGGTAGTGCTTCAAATTAGCAGGTTTCCCTACTTTATAAATAATTGTATTTCGTAACCGCTGTTCCTCGCAGCGGTTTTTTTATTTTCAGGCCCCAGCAAAATCAAATACCATGGAACAACTTAATCACCATAACCCAGAGTATGTGACTTGGAGATATGAGGAATTGAACTTTGCCTTGTTGGGAGGTATTCGGAACGAAGGATTACACAGTATGCGAGTAAAAGTGAAGGTTCAACCAATGAAATGATTGATGCAATTGGGGTGATTGGGAAAGATAAGGACACTCCGTCAATGCCCAATAGCCTTACCGAACGCTGAAGGGAGTGACACAACGGAAGTTGATAGTAGCACTGCAGCCGATAAAATAAATTTACACTTTGAAATAGCGGAAGTTTTTAAATGCTCCGGAGGAGCATCCTATCGTTAGCCCCCGCGATCCATCACGATTCACAGCGCTCCGTTGGAGAGCATGGTGATGCATAGGGCAGATCCATAGGTGGGAGTGGTTTACCCGCGTAGGAGGGTGCCTCTGTGCGCAGAGATCCGCCGGTTTCACCGGCGGTTATGAATGGTTCAACCCCGTTGGGGTTATGCGAATGCGTGTTCAAGGTTGAACTAAAATCCCCTCACAAGGTCATCTCATATCACCCAACCGCAATCCTCCCCCAACCCCGAAGGGGTTGAACCATTCATAACCCCGCGTGGCACGCGGGGTGAGCACCCCGAAGAACTGTAATGACGATGCGTCCAAACACCCAGATATGGCGTCACCGCTACGGATGCCTTACGCATCACACTCCAGGCATAACAGGCATGCATACTCCATCATAAGATCCGTCGGTTGCACCGACGGTTATAATAGTTCAACCCCTTCGGGGTTAGTTATGGTCATTGGAAAATTCTTCCCAGCTTCAATGGACCTGAAGTATCAATATTCGCTAAAGGGATTTGCTGCCCGGTTGGCCATTAATGTACATGCTCTTCCTTAAAGGAAACCCGGGGCTTTAACCCCAACAAATCAAACATGACATTATCGTCTTCAAATGAAGGATTGGGAGTCGTCAATAATTTATCTCCGGCAAAAATAGAATTGGCCCCGGCCATAAAACACAATGCCTGCTCAGCTACACTCATCTCCTGTCTTCCGGCTGATAAACGCACCATCGCCCTGGGCATCAGGATTCGGGCCGTGGCAATCATCCGAACCATATCCCAGATATCTACCTTGGGATTATTGGCTAAGGGCGTTCCCGGAATGGGCACCAGCGCATTCACCGGAACACTTTCCGGATGCTCAGGCATGGTGGCCAGGGTATGCAACATCTTCATGCGGTCATCATGTGTTTCTCCCAAGCCAATAATTCCACCACAACATACCGTAACCCCCGCCTTGCGGACATTATCCAGCGTCTTCAGGCGGTCGTCATAAGTTCGTGTCGTGATGATGGCCTCATAATATTCATCTGAGGTATCAAGGTTATGGTTATACGCATAAAGACCGGCATCCGCCAGTTTCTGCGCCTGTTCTTCCGTAAGCATTCCCAGGGTGCAACATACCTCCATCTCCATGGCCGTGATCCCTTTCACCAACTCAAGCACCCGGTCAAAATCACGGTTATCCCTTACCTCCCTCCAGGCCGCACCCATGCAGAAACGCGTGCTTCCGGCAGCCTTGGCCCGGGATGCATATTCCATCACATCATCATATTTCATCAACCCATGTACATCAATATCGGTATGGTAACGGGCAGCCTGTGGACAATAAGCACAATCCTCCGTACAGCCTCCTGTTTTGATTGACAACAGGGTGCATACCTGCACTTCGCCGGTATCATTGTATTCCCGGTGAATGGTGGCGGCGCGGAAGACCAGTTCCAGCAAGGGCGACTGGTAAATTTCTTTTACTTCGCTAAGGGTCCAGTTATTGCGGATCATACAAACCTATTTGATGAAATAAAATTCGTTGTGCAATATCGGTAATTCTTTTTTAAACCAGGTATTGAGTACGATTCGAAAGGTATTGACATTGGTCAGGTCAGCGGGTAATTTTCCATAGTCGCCATTGGAGTAGTACCAGGCCTGGAAATTGGGAAACATCCTTTCCCGTTTTATGACCATATCCGTTACCGTTGTATAGCCATGGTCTCCCTGCAGAATGATCACCAGGGGTCTTTTTCGGGCCCCGATCAAGCTGTCCGTCAGCCGGTTTACGACCTGGTTGATCCGTTTTACCTGGTGTACATACCCTTCCTTCCAATCTGGCAGGGGCATCCCAAAGGGGTTGCCCAGCGAATCAAGGTGGAACGGAGGATGAGGGGTTAAAAAATGGGCATATACAAAGCGGGGCCGGAGATCGGGTGAATTGGCTGCAGCCATAAGACCCTGGTACACCAGGGAGTCGTATTGGGAACGGTTTTCCTGTTCATTGACAAAAAACCGGTCATTCATCACGGGTTTGGATAACCACCCCGGCAGGCGGTGGTTCAGGTCACGAACAAATTTGAAAAAGATATTGTATTGATCATATAATTCCCGAATGCCCCATTTGTCTGAATGAATAAGGGTGGTGGGGTGCCGGTTGATATCAAACAAGGAATGATTGAATATCTGGTATCCTTCCTTTTCCAGGTAGGGAAAAAGGGGATTATCCTGTACCGTCTTAAGCGCCTGTAAATACTCCCGGTCAAACACTTTATGGGTAGTATCTACATTCGCCATATACTGTAAATGAAATACACTGCTCAGGGAAAAAGCGGTGTAATTGTAATTACTCCTGGAACCTGGTATGACCTGGAACCCTTTGGCCTTAAGTTTATTTTCAACCGGGGCATTATCCATCCCAAATTCCTGTTGTAGCGTGGAGGAGGCGGCATACGCGTCGAAAATGATGTAATAGATATCGGGTTTGGAGGAATCAGGAATAGCGGGACCTTTTTCAAGTAAAGTGGTCTCCATCCGGTACCTTCCTTTGGTAGCGCTGCCTACAATCATTGACAGATCGGCCAGGATAAATAACAGGAGAAGGATATTGAGAAAGAAAAAAGTTGAATTCAAGGCGGTCTGTTTCCTTTTTATCCAACGGGCAATCATCAAAAGCAGGAGCAGGCTGACAGTGAATAGAAAACTGTATTTACCCCATATAGCGCCCGGGGCTTTTTGTTCAAGCGTATTTTTAAGGTCACCCAGAAAAAAAAATGGCAGGGAAACCAACAGTCCCATCAAGGCTGATTTTTTCCAGTTCCTGAAATAGGGTTGTAATAGCCCGGTAATGATCATTGGCACCAGAAACATAATCAGCAGCCGGTCATACACAAACTGATAACGGATCAACTGATGTAATTCCTTTTCCAGGTGGATAACGACAAAAAGCGGCAGCATGACCAGAAAGAACGCGTATCGTCGAAGCCAGCTCATGGGCTTTTTCGTTGATAGGTGTACAATATTCGGTGGGTGCCGGGTATGGGCCTGCAATCCAGCAAGTCAAACCATTCTTCGAATGACTTTTCAAACCCCTCTCTTGTATATTGAGGATAAATATCTTCTTTCTGGCTTAGCAGCAGTAGGGTTTTCTCATCTTCTTTAGGTACAAACTCAATCAGCAGGAATTTGCCCAGTCTGGCAAAATAACCGACCAAACGCGTAAGTGGAATATTTTTTCCAATGACCAGGTGGTGAACCAGGGCCAGCGCAATCACCAGATCGGCACGCATTCGCTCTTCAAATGAAGCGCGCTCCTGATGGGCAAAGCCCAGAGCCGGTGATGGATTGGAAATATCATTGCACAAGGGCAGAATATTCTGAATCCCTTTCTTTTTAACCTGTAAATAAAGCCGGTCAATACACTCATCGTCAAAGTCGGTGGCTACAACATCCCAACCCATCCGGGCCGCCAATAAGGAAAAATGCCCTTCATTGGCCCCCAGGTCAATCATCGTACCGGGTTTGAACGGGGCCAGCATTTCCTTTACCAGGCTCTCTTTTTGCTCCAGGTATTGATTGTCCAGAATGGTTTCTGAATAATAGTTGCTCCAGATGGTTCTTCGTTCAGATTTCATCCCCTCGATCATGGATTGAAGATGCGTGAGGATATGAATGAGTTTTTGTTTGGAAAACAAGGGAGCTTTTTGATCCTGGTCCTTCTTATTTCCGGCCACTTTATTTTGTAAAAAAACATGCATGGCTATGGAAGGGTTCAACCGGCTTTTCCAGGGAAGAAGCCGGGCTGTCAGGGTCAGGGGAATACCATCCAGATATACTTTCAGCCATTCACGGGTATTACAAGCCAGGTATTTTTCCAATAATAATGGGAATAGAAAATGCTCACAGAACTGCCGGTAGGCCACCCAGGGCCTGGTTTCATCATATTTGGTAAATGAGAGAATGTCGATAAATACCGGTTTGCCTTCCACAAATTGAATATTAAAGGAGGTCGCGTCCTTTAGAACCATTCCTTTATCCAGGGACTGCCGGCAGATATCCAGCGTGAGCAGGGCGGCATCTTTGAGCTGGTTAAAGCTCCATTCGTAGGGATAACTGATCCTTGGTAATTGTTGGGGGAGGAGGGTTTTATACCAGTCGGGTTTTTGGCTAAGGTTCTGGTCCAGCACCTGGTGGTTAAGGATCTTTCCCTGTTGAAGGAGCCCTTCATAGAGATTACTGCTCCATAGCTGGTCGATATCTTCCTTTCCGGCCAAATTTACCTGCCTGTACCAGGTACCACCGGAGAGGAACATAAAACCGGCGGGGTCTTTAAAGGAAGCAGGATGGACCATGCAGGACTATTTTTTTTCTTCATTCTCCTCGCGGCCCGGTTTTCGGAAAAAGGCCTTTATCCTCCACCACAGGTTTTTAAAATAAAACAGAAAACCCAGTATGGCGGCAATGATTACCTGGATCAGGTAACTGCCGCTTCCGGGGTCAACATATAGTAAGTAATGGGCCATCAGAGATAGCTCAGGTTTGTTTTGGGGGTGATGGTCAGCAGGGTTTCATACATCAACCGGATGGTATTGTCAATATCATCCTGGTGAAGCATTTCCACGGTGGTGTGCATATACCTTAACGGGATGGAGATCAGTACCGAGGGGCAACCATCATTGGAATAGGCAAATGAATCGGTGTCGGTTCCGGTGCTACGGCTCAGGGCGCGCCACTGAACTGGTATTCTATGTTTATCGGCTACATCTTCCACCAGGTGGAGGAGTTTATTATGTACCGCTGGGGCATAGGATAGGGATGGCCCTTTGCCCGTGGTGATATCTCCTTCTACGATCTTATTGATCATGGGTGTGGAAGTGTCATGTGTAACATCGGTAACGATGGCCACATTGGGTTTGATTCGCCGGGCGATCATTTCCGCACCACGCAACCCAATTTCTTCCTGTACCGCATTGACGACATAGAGTCCAAAGGGCAGTTTCTTTTTATTTTCTTTTATTACCCGCGCTACTTCGGCGATCATAAATCCACCGATCCGGTTGTCAAACGCCCGGCCGATATAGTTTCCATTGGCCAGTTCATCAAATCCATCCTGGTAGGTAACCACCGCCCCGATATGGATGCCGAGTTT
>JAYRZH010000027.1:0-2121 GCA_041916555.1 Chitinophagaceae bacterium
AGCTGGTACACGGTGAAAGATGGGACAGGTCATTTTCACCAGGCGCGGATAAAAGGGGTATTTAAAATAGATGATATTACGTCAACCAATCCATTGGCGGTAGGTGATATGGTTGAAATGGAACGGGAAAGCGACATAGAGAATACTTCGGTGATCAATACGATACTTCCACGCAGGAATTACATCAACCGGCAGTCGCCCCGGTACAAAAACCAGCACCACATTATAGCCGCCAACCTGGATCAGTCGCTTCTTTTTGCCACCTTGAAGGAACCCCGTACTTCGCAGGGGTTTATTGATCGTTTTCTGGTAGCGGGTGAAATGTATCATGTCCCTTCGGTAATCGTGTTTAATAAGGCGGATATCTATAAGCGGAAGGAGATGGAGCATTTTGAGGGGCTGCAGACCATGTATGAAGAAATCGGGTACAAGGTGATGCTGGTGAGTGTGAAGGAATTGACGGGAATGGAAGATCTGGAGTCCCTGTTAAAGGACAAAGTGAGTTTGTTTAGCGGTCATAGCGGGGTGGGGAAATCATCATTGATCAATGAATTGATCCCTGAATTGGCTTTGCGGACAAAGGAAGTGAGTGGCTGGAGCGGAAAGGGTTTGCACACCACCACTTTTGCCGAGATGTTTGATTTGCCTTTTGGTGGCGCGGTGATCGATACACCCGGTGTCCGGGAATTTGGTTTGGTTGACCTGGATAAACAGGAGCTTTCACATTATTTTCCGGAAATGCGTGAGCGTTTGAACCAATGCCGTTTTAATAATTGCCTGCACATCAATGAGCCTGGCTGCGCGATCAAGGAAGCGGTGGAGCAAGGAGAGATTTATGAGGAGCGATATGCTTCTTATTTTAATATTTTGGAGTCGTTGGGGGGGTAGGTCTGACTCCGGACTTCCAACCCCTATCAACAAGCAATTTCTAACTTCTCGGTCAATCCATTGGCCAATTCCACCACCGCATTATTATCGGCTTTATCCGCGTCCTTGGTACGGGATGGATACAAGGAAATACCTGTATAAATATTGTAGTGGAGGGTTAGGCGATGACCCCTGAAGGCAAATTCCCAATCGATGGTATCGAAGTCATCTTCTTTGCGGGTAAATTGAATGTGGAAATTGCGGTGGAGGATTTCGGTGATCTCGTAGAATCTTTTCAAGCCTCCATCATCATCGATAATGGCTTCTGTACAGCCCATGGCAACGCGTAAATTTGAGTTCATAGTGGTACGTTTAATTAATGGCTTTGAACAGGATAGAGGATCGAAGTTTAAAGGCAAAGGCCTTTTATGACTTAAATTTCTTCGCTTTTCGGGCCGCTTTCTCGGTGGAGGGGTCGCCACTGACCAGCTTTTCCGCACCCACATTCTTACCATTGGTCGGACAGCCGTATTTGGGGGGGAATATGCTGTTCCATACCCGGCAGGATGACAGGCTAAACAGGATGACAGCGCTGATAGTAAAAACACGTATGGTCTTCATGGGTTTCCCTTTTAGGTATAACGAATTTACAATGGAAATCTTGTTTGGGAAAGGTAGAAATACGGTGGTGGGAGGTTTTGTATGGATTTGAAGGATTAACTGATTTCACAGATTTCCAGTCATTTAATACGCCAATCCGCGTATTCGCTGCAACGAATTATTTAAACCAGGACGCGTATTTAATATAGTTGTTTGCTATCCGGTCAATTTCGCCATGTATCAGTTCCTGGGAGATATCCTTTACTTTCTTGGCAGGGACGCCGGCGTAGATGCTTCCGCTTTCGCAGATGGTATTTTCGAGAACCACCGAACCGGCGGCAATGATGGTATTGCTGTGAACTACGGCATTGTCCATGACGATGGCCCCCATACCGATTAGTACATTGTCGTGCAGGGTGCAGCCATGTACAATAGCGTTATGTCCAATACTGACATTGTTGCCAATGGTAGTGCCACATTTCTGATAGGTACAATGAATACAGGCTCCATCCTGCACATTAACCTTGTTGCCCAGTTTGATAAAATTCACATCACCCCGGACAACGGTATTGAACCAGAAACTACATTGATCACCGGCAATTACATCGCCAACAATAGTGGCATTGGGGGCAATAAAACAGTCTTGTCCGAATT
>JAYRZH010000027.1:2131-31976 GCA_041916555.1 Chitinophagaceae bacterium
GGGTTTTTTTTTTCCCGGGGGACTCAGGGGGGGGTGGGGGGGGGTTTGTGGGGGGGGGGGGGGGGTTAGGTATTAGGTTGTAGGTTTTGGGTATTAGGTATTAGGTATTAGGTTTTAGGTTTTGGGTTTTAGGTTGTAGGTATTAGGTTGTAGGGTTTAGATTATAGGTTTTGGGGAATGGTGGATGCAAATTAAAATATTTAAAACTTAACTTTGAATGATCTTTTCGCGTTCAGAACCTCAAATAGCATAATACCCCAAACCTATAACCTAAAACCTACAACCTAATACCTAAAAACCCAAACCCCCAAAAACCCCCAACCCCCCCACCCCCCCCCATGTCCCCCCGAGAAATCTTCCTCCGTCATATTGCACAAACTTCTCCCGCTCCGCTGGCCCTGGAGATTGTGCGGGCAGAGGGTTCCAGGCTTACTGACAAGGAGGGGAAGGAATACATTGACCTAATTGGGGGAATAAGTGTGGCGAATAGCGGTCACCGGCATCCGAAAGTGATTGAAGCCATTAAGGGGCAAATTGACCAATACCTGCATATAATGGTCTATGGTGAGTTTGTGGAATCGCCACAGGTGCTTTATGCGCAACGGCTGGTGGAATTTTTACCCTCCCATCTCAATTCGGTTTATTTTACCAATTCCGGTGCCGAGGCTACGGAAGGGGCGATGAAACTTGCCAAGCGGGTAACATGCCGGACAAGGATCGCTGCATTTAATAATTCTTATCATGGATCAACCCAGGGGGCTTTAAGCCTGATCGGGGATGAGTTCTGGCGTAATGCTTTTAGGCCCTTGTTACCGGGTATCGATCACATGGTGTATAACGACTATACTTCATTAGAACTCATTACCACGGATACAGCCGCCGTGGTGGCTGAAACCATTCAGGCCGAAGCCGGTATCAAGGCACCAGATAGGGGTTGGTTACAGGCCCTGCGAAAACGCTGTACGGAAACCGGGGCCTTATTAATCCTTGATGAAATACAGGCCGGGTTTGGCCGAACCGGGAAATTATGGGGCTTTGAACATTTTGATATTACTCCCGATATCCTCTTATTAGGGAAAGCGTTAGGGGGAGGGATGCCTCTGGGAGCTTTTATTGCCAATAAAGAATTAATGGATCATTTCACCGGCAATCCGGTACTGGGGCATATAACAACATTTGGCGGTCACCCGGTTTGTTGCGCGGCGGGTTTGGCTGCTTTGAATGTAATATTGGAAGGAGATCTTCTGTCCACGGTTCGCCAAAAGGAAAACCTGTTTCGTGAATCCCTGACCCATCCTTCCATACGCTCCATTCATTCGGCTGGTCTGTGGATGGCGATTGAATTTGATTCCTTTGAAACCAACAAACGGATCATTGACCGCTGTATTGAAAAAGGGGTACTGACCGACTGGTTCTTGTTTGCGCCACATTGTTTGCGAATTTCACCCCCGCTGGTGATCCGGGAAGAGGAAATACGCCAAGCGGCGGCTGTTATCGTGGAGAGTTGTTCAGATGACTGATCCCACCAGACTGAATACCCAAGCCGCTAAGATCGCTCCGATAACCGGTCCCACTACCGGAATCCAGCTATACCCCCAATTGCTGTCCCTTTTATTTTTTATGGGTAAAATAAAATGCATGATGCGTGGGCCAAGGTCACGCGCGGGGTTGATGGCATAGCCGGTTGGACCTCCAAGAGAAAGACCGATTGCCAAAACCAATAAGCCAGCAGGAAGGGCATCCAGCGAACCCAGGGTAGAGGATGCCGGTGAAAAACTCAAGGCTCCAAATACCAGGGCAAATGTGCCAATGATCTCGGTAATAAGATTATAAAACGTATTGGGGATGGCTGGGGCATTGCTGAATACGGCGAGTTGAAGGTCTTTATCATCTGTACTATCAAAATGTTGTTTATAGGCCATCCAGGCCATGGATGACCCAATCATGGCACCGACAAATTGGGCGCCAATATAGGGTAGTACCTGATTGATGTCGAAATCCTGAAACAATGCCAGGGCAATCGTTATAGCCGGGTTGATATGTCCACTACCCCCGAGTTTGATGGATGTAGATACCCCGATAAATACGGCCATGGCCCAACCAAAGGCAATGACGATCCAGCCACTGTTCTGGCCTTTTGTCTTGCTGAGTACCACGTTGGCATTTACGCCATTTCCCAGGAGAATGAGGAGCAGAGTACCAAAGAATTCGCCGATCATATTTATTTTATTTTTTCTCGCAGCCCCCGCAGCGGTTCTTTGCGAAAGTTGCGAGAAGCTGTATTGCTCAATCTACTAAATAGTTCGAAGCTATAGTTTTAAAAGATTCTAATTGTTTTTTCTCCCAGGATTCATCATTACTTAATTCTTTCCGCATCAGGGCAGCTACGGCTGGCGCGGCTTCCATGGCGGCGCGGGCATCAAGGAGTAGGGCGCGGGTTCGGCGACTAAGGGCATCTTCCAGGGTCATGCACATTTCCTCCCGTACAGCCCATACAACTTCAGCAAAGGTATAGGGCAGGGAGGGGTGAATCGTTTCACCCAATTTGGCATCTTCCTTAATTAATGACGCAATTTTTTCGGCATCTGTGCCATAATAATAGCCGTGAATATTCAGGTCAATATCCTCCTGATATCCATGAATCCGGAGCTGTCGGGTTACACATTCTTTTTCGGTAACCCCTGCTTTATGTATGGCTATGTCCACCACATCTTCAGCCATTTTACGATAGGTGGTCCATTTGCCACCGGCAATGGTGATCAGTTCAGATTCGGAAATGGAGATATGGTGGTCACGGGAAAGTGCTGCTGTCGATTTTGCATTGCCTTTTATCAAGGGTCTCAAACCGGCAAATACACTTCGGATATCTTCCCGGGAAGGATCTTTACTGAGATAGCGGCGAATATGTTCCAATACAAAATCTACTTCCTCTGGCAGGGCAATGGGTTCCTCCCTGACCCTTTCGACCGGGGTATCTGTTGTGCCAACAATGATTTTGTTGTGCCAGGGTACAGCAAATAATACACGTCCATCGTCGGTACGGGGAATCATGATAGCGGTATCCGAGGCCAGGAATTCCCGATCAAATACCAGGTGTATCCCCTGACTTGGACTGATAATGGGTTCAGCGCCAGGTTCATCCATATTTAAGATGGAGTCGGTAAAGACACCCGTAGCATTTACCACACATTTTGCTCTGATCTCCATTTCCTCTTTCGCGGGTGAAAGTTCATCCCGTACTATCACGCCAATGACCTTTTTGTTTTCATGGATCAAACCTGTCACGGCCATATGGTTGATCAGGGTGGCACCCAGGTCATCGGCGGTCATGGCCAGGTGAATGGCCAGTCGCGCATCATCAAATTGACCGTCATGATAAAGCACCCCTCCCCTTAAACCATCAGGGTCAAGGGTGGGGGCGCGTGCTAAAGTTTCTTCTACAGAAAGGAATTCGGATGGACCTAATCCCAGACTGCCGGCCATCCAGTCATACATTTTAAGCCCCACGCCATAAAATGGGTTTTCCCACCATTTGTAATTGGGGATGACAAAGGATTGGTTTTTTACAAGATGGGGAGCGTTTTTTAGCAATAGCCCTCTTTCCCGCAAGGCTTCCATCACCAGTTTGATATTGCCTTGTTGCAAATAGCGAACCCCGCCATGTACCAGTTTGGTGCTTCGGGATGAGGTGCCTTTGGCAAAATCATCCTTCTCCACCAATAAGGTTTTCATACCCCTCGACGCCGCATCCACCGCTATGCCCAAGCCTGTGGCACCCCCACCAATGATGCAGAGGTCAAAGCCCGGCACGGATTTCAGTTGATTCATGGAGGAGCTACGGTTCATTTTTTGATTTCGCTGATTACATGGATATTACAGAGTTCGCTGATGGCAGAAATATTAGTTTCGATTTTTTGATTTAAGCAAATCGCTTTTAGGAAGGCCATTGGCACTAAGGAACTCCTTTGCCTTTTTTAGTTTGTCTTTAAAAAGTTGATTGTCTTTGTATTTGTCGAGATTAGGATCAATAGTTAATGACTTTAGTTCTTTCCTTAAAATTGATTTTCTTTTCATCTTAAGTGAATTTAATATTTATTTTCTTTTAATTAAGAATGCCTCGTAGCTTCTATTTTTCGAATATTCCTCCCAACGGCCATCAATAAATCCAAATAAGACAAAATCCGCCTCAATTAGTGGCAGATGTTTTGAAATCCCAATTTGGAAAAGACGTGTTCGACTCTCTGTGCTGCCCATTACAAAAATTAACGCATTATTGTATTTACTAAAAAAATGAAATGCGGAAAGGGCGACTGTAACAAGTATTCTATCCGTATCTCCATTATTTGAAATGGCACTGTCATTTATTTCTACCTCATTTTCTTTATCACCGTAGGATAAATTATAAAATCCAGTCAATTCTATTTCCTGAAATTTTACAATTTTTTCTATCAGTCCATTTGGCCCCTTACTAATAAATTCGAATGTTAACATTAGTGAGTCTGTTTTCAAAGGATAGGCAGCTAAATTCATTTGGTAAAACTATCCATTGGCCAAATTCAATACAACCCGGTTTCTGCGACTGGAAATAGGTGTTTTAATCGGAATATTTGTCTGAAAAAACTTTTAACTCTTTGCCCAAGCCACACTCGCTTTCACAGCCCTATGCCAGCCTTCCAATAGTTTTTCTCTTTTAACGTCTGTCATTCCAGGTTGAAATGCCCGGTCGAGTTGCCATTGTTTTTGAATCTCTTCAATATTCTTCCAATAACCAACAGCCAGTCCGGCGAGATAAGCGGCGCCCAAGGCCGTGGTTTCCGTCACCTTGGGCCGGGCAACGGAGGTATGGAGGATATCAGATTGAAACTGCATCAGGGTATTGTTTACGGTAGCCCCGCCATCTACGCGTAATTCAGCGATGCGGATGCCCGCATCGGCTTCCATTGACTTTAATACATCGGCGGTTTGGTAGGCAATGCTGTCAAGGGCCGCCCTGGCAATATGGGCATCCGTGGTGCCACGGGTAATCCCAAAAATACTCCCCCTGACATAGGCATTCCAGTAGGGAGCACCCAACCCGGCAAAGGCCGGTACAAGGTAAACCCCTCCTGTATCCGAAACCTGGGAGGCAAGGGCTTCCACTTCCGAGGAATGACGGATGATCTTAAGCCCGTCCCTGAGCCATTGAACCACAGCCCCGGCGATGAATACGCTTCCCTCCAACGCATACTCTATTTTTCCATCTATCTGCCATGCAATGGTGGTTAAGAGGTTGTTTTGCGACAGAATGGCTTTTTCCCCGGTGTTCATCAGCATAAAACATCCGGTTCCATAAGTGTTTTTCACCATACCCGGACTGGTACACATTTGCCCAAATAAAGCCGCTTGTTGGTCGCCGGCAATTCCCGCAATCGGTATCCTGGAATCGGGTATCAGGTTGCCCGTTACCCCATAGATATGGCTGGAGGGTTTAACCTCGGGAAGCATGGTGGCCGGGATATTCAGTAACCGGAGCAATTCCTCATCCCATTTGCCCGTATGGATATTGAGCAGCAACGTGCGTGAGGCATTGGAAACATCCGTGATATGGACATCTCCATTGGTTAGCTTCCAAACCAGCCAACTATCAATAGTGCCAAAAGCCAACTCGCCTTTTTCCGCTTTTTCCCTGGCACCAGGTACATGATCCAATATCCAGCGAATTTTGGTGCCGGAAAAATAAGCATCGATCACTAATCCGGTTTTTTGCCTGATCATTTCCTCATGTCCGGCTGCTTTCAATTCATCACAATAACCGGCGGTGCGGCGGTCCTGCCATACAATGGCCTTGTAAACAGGTTTTCCGGTTGATCTTTCCCATACCACCGTAGTTTCCCGCTGGTTGGTGATGCCGATACCGGCGATCTGTTTCATGCTGGCATTGGCCTTTGCCAGGGCCTCGGCCATTGTACCAAACTGGGTGCTCCAGATCTCTTCCGGGTCATGTTCCACCCATCCGGGCTGGGGAAAATATTGTTCGAATTCTTTCTGGGCCATACCGATGGCATCGCCTTTTTCGTTAAACAGGATGCTCCGGCTGCTGGTAGTACCCTGGTCAAGGGAGAGTATATAACGGGGTGACATATGGCTTCTTTGAAGCAGTAAGATAGGAAAAAGGTGAATTTTAGTTAATTTTCAAAAAATTGCACTTACATGAGAACCGGTACCCGGTATTTAATTCTAACCATTGTAACCTTATTTGCCCTCAATCTTCCCGCCCAACAGCAAAAATGGCCCTCCACCTTTTTGTGGAAGATATCCGGAAAAGGGTTGCAAAAAAATTCCTGGTTATATGGAACTATCCACTTACAGGATAAACGTCTCTTCAATTTTGGCGATTCCCTTTATCATGCCCTGGAGAAAGCCGAGGGGTTTGCGGTAGAGGTAAACATCCAGGAGTTTATTGATTCGGTCATTACCCGCATGATGCTGGCCGATGATGAAGAAGAGGACGATGCACCGAGAGCAGTGGTGGGTACACCCGATACAACCACTATACCTGAAACCAAATGGGAGGCAGACCGGAGAATTGAAGCCCTTAAGGCCCGTCGTCAAAAACTGGTTAACCAACTTAAGTATGGTGAAATGCCCACCATTATGGATGGGTACCTGTATGGTATTGCCCGCCGGACCAATAAATGGCTGGGGGCGGTGGAAGATGTAAATGACCAACTCGTCCTGTTTGATGAGTTGAGTGGGGATATTAAAAAGGAGGAGCTGGAAGCTACCGACAAAGAATTGATCTTCTCCCTGGAGAAAATGATCGCTACCTATCTTGCCAAAGACCTGCAGGAGATCGAAACCAAATACATGACGGGCATGGGGAAAGAAATGCAGGAAAGGATGCTGACTAAAAGAAACCATAAGATGGCGGCCAGCATGGACAGTCTTTCCCGTATTCGCTCCATGTTTTTTGCCGTAGGCGCCGCGCACCTTCCGGGTGCTGAGGGGGTGATCAACCTGTTGCGTAAAAAAGGGTTTACTGTAACACCCGTATTCTCCATCAAGGAAACACCGGCCGAGCAATACGCCGCCAAGCTGGCGGTATTGCCCTGGACAAAAGTATCAGAAGTGATGGATAGCGTGTACACCGTGGAAATGCCTGGTGCTGCCTCGGAACTTAATGTGTTTGGTGACCTGGTGAAAATGAAAATTCACTACGACATAACCACCATGACCATGTATATGACCGGTCATTCCCTGGCCCAGGTAAAGGAAGATCAGCTTAAATCACTCATGGAAGATTATGCTAAAAATGTAAAGGCGGTTGGAACGCCATACAACCTGAAAAAGATTCAAAAGAATGGCGCCAACGGACTTGAGGCTTTTGTAGATGCGCCTTCAGCCTTTTTCCGGTTGCAGTTTTTTATCAAAGGGAATGTGCTACACATGGTGCTGGCTGGCACAGAGAAGAAACTCCGGTTGATGAATAATGATGTTAACCGGTTTTTTCAGTCTTATACAATCCTGGAAGGCAAACGACCGGCTGGTATTAGTGACTGGCAGCCCTTTAGCATTGAAGGGAAAGGGTTTACAGTTTCCATGCCTGGTAAACCCAAAAAGAACAGGAACCTGGAGAATGCGGGCACCCAGGGTGGATGGGTGTCTTCGGTATATGATCTTTTAGACACAAAAAAGGGATTGTACTTCCTGGTACAGGTACGTGATCTTGGTCCGGGTTTCCACCTGGTAGGCGACAAGGATTGGTTTGATTCATTCCGGGAGAATATTTCCATGATGGAGGAAAAGGAACTGGATTCCATTGATACATGGAACGGCTTTCCAAGGCTTAAACTGTATGGCGAATCGGGTGAAAAGGATGCCTATATACGGGCACATGTGATGATCAGGGGTAGCAGGATATATACCATTATGGTCATAGCCCAGGATCAACATACAGGCCAGATCGAGCAGCAACAGTTCTTTAATAGTTTTGCTTTTCAGGAGTTCCCCAAAGGGGTATTGAGAACCGAATCATCGCCGGATAAGAGTTTTAGTTCAAGTTCCGTGGGCCCCATCATTTTCCAGCCAGAAGAGAAGGGCGATGATGAAGCGGTGGAGGAAGAGACAAGTGTTACCTATGTGGCCTATGACCCTGGAGATGCCATTTCCATGGTCATTACCAAAGAGTCATTGTCCCCTTATCTGTGGTATGCCAGTGATTCCCTGTTTTTTGAAAAGCATATATCGAACTACAAAATGTGGTCAGACTCCCTTATTGAGAGCCGGGTAACCACGAACGGGAAGCTGCCATCGAGGGAGTACCTGTTTAAAATGCAGGAAAATCATAATTACAAGAAATTAAGGTTGGTGTTGAATGGGGACACCCTCTATACGATGTATGCCTTTGCCCCTGAGGCATTTTTTAAACAGAAAAAATTTACTTCCTTCTTTGACGATTTCCGGGCCCTGAAGGAAGTAAGCGCCCAAACTGTTTTTACCGATAGATCGGACAAGTTAAAAAAAGGAATGGCCTCCCTTGATTCAGCCAGTTTCGAGAAAGCCTCCCAGGCATTTAATGATATGAGTTTTACTTCCAAGGACCTGGCCTTTTTGCATGATGCGCTGACCAAAACCTACCTGGATGATACCACGGAGTATTATGGCCTGCGGCATCGGATCATTTCCAAGATCGAGGAGTTAAAGGATCCTTCTTCCGTGAGGTTTGTCCAGGAACAATACAAAAAAATGCCAGTGAAACCCGGGAAGGAGAGGCTGGGGATGGTGTATCTCCTGGCCACTTCACAAACCCGGGAGTCCTATGACCTGCTTCGCGAAATTCTCGCTAAAGATCCTCCCGCCACCACCAAAGGATTTTATATTCCTTACCGGGTTACCGATTCCATTGAATTGGCGGAGTCGATCATCACTGACATACTTCCATTATTCAATAATCCGGTTTGGATTAATTCCATGGTGGACATCAGCATCGACCTGATCGATTCTTCCCGTCTTTCCGTGGATAAGGTCAGGCCTTATAAAAGCTCAATTCTCAGGCATGCCGATACAACGGTGGAGTCTATACGGGTGAGAATGGAGGAAGAGGGGGAGGATTTTAATGGCTATGAGTACACGCAGCTTATCCGCTTGCTGGGATCTTTTCAGGAACCAGAAACCCGGGATCGACTGCGGGAGTTTTTAACCCTGGATGACAAACAGATCCTGTTTGAAACATCTCTGGCATTGGCAAAGAATGAACAATCCGTTCCGGATTCGATCTGGCAGAAATTGGCGGCCGGGAATGAATACCGGATCGATTTGTATGAGGCCCTTGAAAAAATGGGCCGTGAGAATCTGTTTCCCGCCAGTTTCAGGGCCCAGAAATTTTTTGCCGAGTCGTACCTCTATAATTACGCCACAGACGATATTTCTCCTTCGGAAATGATGTACATCGGGGAAAGAAAAACCATGTTTAAAGGAAGAATGGCACGTTTTCATTTATTCAAAGTGGTGTTTGGGGAAGGGGAGGATGTTGAAAAGGAAGAATACCTGGGTATTGCCGGGCCATATCCGGTCAATGACAAAGAGTACAAATCTGATCATGATGTAACACAGATATACTGGGATGAGGCCTATAATAAGTCCAGAGTGGATGAATGGTTCCGGGGTATATTAAAGGCGGCGTTAAACCGGGAAGAATAAAAAACCGAGCCACCATGGGTGGCTCGGCTGTGTACGAATACGTTGAAGGTCTGGCTATGACCTGTCGTGGGTTTATCAGGGATTGATCTTGGCAAATACCAGTCCGGCGATAAACGCCTGGACGATACCATAGGCCAGCCAGGTGAGAACAACGGTTAATGAGACATCTATGGCGCTGTAGGTCAACCATAGCACGGGCACCATGGCCACGATCCCATACACCAGGGCTACTTCGATGGCCCTGACGATCAGGTTACCTTCAAAAATTTCCTTATACCTTTCCCAGAACCATTTCAGGGAAAAACTCAGGATAAAAGGGTGGGCATAAAAGAGCCAGTCGGTATGGCCGGATGACCAGCGGAATACCGGACTAAAATACTCTTCGGTTACACTGGGAAAGAGGAAAATGGACAGGTAAAGCAAACCGAGGCTTACCAGTAACAGTACGATACCGGCTGTAAACCCGGCGATCAGAACTTTTTTCATATTCGTAGTTTAGTTGATTTAGAAAATAATTGCTATTTCATCAGATCGGACGTAACCTTAACTGGAAGTTCACTTTGATATCTTCATTGATCCGGATAAGTCCGGCCAGTTTTCGGGGCGGAACCAAACCGAAATCTGCAAACTTTAATTGTTTTTCCCCAATGAGCTGCATCCGGCCTGCTTCTTTTTTAACCAGAAACTGAACATTGATCCTTTTTACCACGCCTGCGAGAACGATATCGAGGGTGCCGTTTACTTTGTAGTTATCGGCTTCTGCCACAAAATTGTCCATCGACAGGAACTGGATCTTCAGGATAGGATGTTGGTCGGCTTTCAGGGTTTTTCTTAGGTCATTGGTAATGTACTTCTGGTGGCAATCGAACCGTTTGATATCCAGGGATACGCAGCTATTGGTAAAGTTGAGCCGGTTTGACCGATCCTCCATATTATAATGCAGCGTATCGTTTTTCAGGTATTCGGTAATGTCACACCGGAAATCATTGATATTGGAACTTCCTTCGATATTCAAAGAGCTGCTGCTTTCAACCACCCACCGGCTCAGCGCCTTGTTGGAAGCTGTCCGGTAGGTAGTTGACATGGCCACAAAGGCTGATATCAGAAGCAGCACGTGTTTCATGATCTGTACTTAGAAACCTACACTGGCTTCGATCACAAATCCATTGAACTTACCACCGCTGCGATAATCGGCTGTGGGGAAGTCAAGATATTTTTGATTTACGATCTCGCCTTTCAGCAGGATATTTTTAGTTACATACCAACCGGCAGCGATGGCAAAACGATTCACAGTTACATCATCTGTATAAGTAACGGCTGTGGTGTTGGCCAGACGGGCTTTGGCTGTATTGTAACGTACACCGGCAAACAGGTTCTCGGTTTTACCTACGCGATACAGGGCGTCAACGGCAAACTGGGAAGCTTTGCGGGCAGTGGTTTCAGTTTTGGTGCGGCCTTTGGCAGACTCATAAGTACCAAACAGTTCAAATCCACCGGCTTTCAGGAAGGCGTTCAACATCATGGCATCTACTTTTTTGCTGAATCCGGGGTTGAAACGACCAGAGAAGGCAACTGCGGTAGAAGCAGGTAATGAACCCGGTACACCTTTTTCCATCACGTTTTGATAGTTTGAACCAGTGCGGTCGCCACCATACAGGGTCAAACCACTACCGGCGTTGCTGCCATTGTGATAGTAGCTGGCGGCAAAACGTACGCGGATATTGTCATCCAGCATTTTGTCGATACCCAGTTTACCATACAGGGAGGGTGATTTTTTAGTTACATCATCCTGGGTGGTTTTATAGGCAGAGTCAACGTTTCCTTTGATCATACCATTGGTTAAACCGATCATTCCAAACAGGCCATTGGCTTTCAGGTACACTTCACCACCAATTTCTGTGGCAAAAGCATCCATGATATAGCTTTCCATGAAGGGGTTGTAGAAGGTATGACCACCATCGGAACGACGGAAGTGGGCATCACCATAGTTGATCTCCATGTGACCAACTTTAATGGTAGCGATCTTCATCAGGTTGTCGGCAAACTGGCCTTTGAAAGGCAGTTTGTCAAACTGGATATATCCGCCTTTTACCCAAAATTCGTTGTGGTGACGGCTGGACATATAGTTACTTACGTTCAGCGTGATCCCGTCGGCCAGTTGAACATCCAGGTAAAGGTTGGCCTGGGCGGTCATGAAACCGGAGGTAAGGGGATAAAGACGGTTAGCGCCTGTACCGGTATTATTAATAGCGGTTTTGTTTTCGTGTTTCAGGCTTTGGAACTGTTGGGTGAAACCGGCGCCAATTTTTACTTTCAAACCGGTGAAAGCATAGTTGTTCTGTTTGGGGGTTTCAAATACATTGATGCCCCGCTGGTCATAATGACGGAAATTGGCAATACTGTCAGAGAACTGGGCAAACATGGTAAAGGGGAAAGCCAGTAAACCGATCAGGAGTAGTTGACTTATGGATTTAAGATGTCTCATAATTGTAAGTTTTTAAACATTAAAGAGTTTCGTTTATTGATTATTAGCGGCCTTTTACTGTGAAGTCATATTTGATGGTTACCTCATTGCCTGTTTTAATGGCACCAAACATGATGCTTGGAGGGGTAACATTGTAGTCGGTCATCTTGATCTTGTATGAACCGGTGCCTTTAAGTGATTTGTCGGCAGTAAGGGTGCAGTTGGCAACCAGGGTTACCTGACGGGTAACACTGGATATAGTGAGTTTGCCGTTTGAAGTAATGGTATAGCTGCTTCCGCCATTGTGCTTTACGGTGGCGCTGCTGCTATTAAAAGAGATATAGGGGTATTTATCGGTGCCAATGGCTTTGTAGGTGTTCTTGTCCATGGCTGATTTACCACTCTTCAGGTTTTCGGCTTTCATGTTAAACAGGAAGGAATTGAGGTTGGTGAGTACACCGGCAGTGTTGATGGTGTAATTCGCGGAGCACTCCCCTTTGTCGGATTTCATTTCCCAGTCATGGATGTTCGAAGTTCCTTCAATCAGGATACTGGCGGAACCGTTGGCTTGTACCTGGGCTGAGAGTTTGGTAAGGGTTGCAACACTCAAAACCAGGATCAGAAGAATATTTCTCATTGTAAAATTTTTTGATGAGCAAACTTTCAATTAGCTGGGACAAAGCTATAGGGGAGGTGCGCGTATGAAAATGACAATGGGATTACATGGGAGTGATAAATGTCACAAGTGGTAATGAGTGCCCTCAAGGGATAAGGGTGACCTTAAACAGGAGAAAGAGGTGGGTAATTTTCTAAACCTATGATAGTTAGAAGCTTAGCCTGAAACTGCCAAATACCCCAAAGCGGCGGCTGGCCTGCTTGGGCAGAGGTGTTGGTAGTGCACGCCAGACCAGATCAAGACGTAAAACCTTCAGGATATTATCGACTCCGGTGCCGATCTCCAGGTATGTTTTGCCATCGAGTGACTGAAAAGGATGACCAGATACGTAATTAAGATCCTTGTTTTCGGCTGATAAAGAACCCCAGAGTAGTTTAATATTCCAGAACTGGCGAAACTTAAGTTTGGGAATAAACCGAAACAACCCATTTCCGACATTGTGCTCGAAATTGATGCCGGCAAATTTATCATGGATAAACTCATACCGGTTCATCAGGTTGAAGGAGTACTTATTATAATAGTATAATTCGTTACCCGGCGCAATATCCAGCAGTACATAGGGCAGGATGCCATAGGTTCGACCTGCATAGACATTGAATTCCATGCTTCCAAATGGGGGCAATTTGATAAAATCGGACACACTGCCGGATATTTTGAAATAGTCATAGGCACTGCCTCCGATACCCGATACTCCTTTGGTTAAAATCAATTCGGGAATGGGGTAAGGGCTGCCCAGGCTAATGCGGTTGAAATTGCTCTCCAGGAAACGTTCCAAATGGGCAAAACGGAACTTAACAGTAGCTTCAAAACTGCTAAGGGGGGTGCCACCCTTGGCAACCGGAAAGGAATCGCGGGACGGGATGTTTTGAAGTGGGATGTAGTTCTTGTGGGTGGTGATCAGATTGACTGAAAACCCGGATTGGGTCTGGTGGTGAAATCCCAGTAATTTTTCCTGGATGCGTATAAACTTAATAGGGATATTATTTTTCCGGATGGCCAGTGCAAAAATGTTATCAGCCGTTACTTCCCCAAAATACTGCTGCCCAAAGTCAAGATCATTGGATAAGGAGGCACGAAGGGAAGTGCGGGGGTGTTTATTGAAAAGGTAGAAGGCTTCTGTTTTCCACTTGAATTTTTTATCGGTAAATCCATAGGCCAGGTACCCATGTAACCAGAGTTTTTTGTTGAAACGGGGGTTTGTTCCAAGATCAAAACGCAGGCGATAGCCTTCCCAGGCATTGGCGGTCATCACATTAAACCAGGGGCCAAATTCATAATTGCCACTATTAATGTAACCAACGGTCAGGAAGTAAAGGGTATTGGTAAACCGTTTGAATGCCGGCGCTTTTACCAGGGTATCCATCATTTTAATGATGGCGGCTTCGTTTTCGGTCAACGGTTCATGTCTTGATCCGGCCCAGAATTCCCTGCCTTTATTGGCGGCATCGGGAAGCAGGTGCACCTCTTCAAAGAGTTTATTCCTGGCCAGTTCGCTCACGACGGAACTGTCGTTGACCACCACATGTCGGTAGGTAGTGGTTTTTCGACCAATTAAACCCAGGTTCTTTCCCCCGATGGGGCTAACATCCACTACAAATTTGTCCTTGGACAGGAACCAGGTGGTGGAATCATCCAATAATTGGTATTCCTGTATCAGGCTAAGATTTTCCACGAAGTTTACATTGGCATCTTTTCCTAATCGCAAACTCATTTTCTGCACGGCAAAGGTACCGGCATGAACCCAGGCATCCCCTTCAAAGGTGTTTTCACCCCGTCGTTTGGGAACGAAAACCAGGTGAAAGTACCGCTGGTCCTTTACAACCTGCGTATCAATGACCCGGTATTGGTAGTAGGCATCTCCGTTATCACTTACCGGACTGACAAATTGTTTATTGAATACGGGAATAAAGTTGTTGTAGATATTTACGTTCTGGTCCATTCCACCCAGAAACTGCTTCATACTTTCGTTTTTAACCCCATTCGTGTTTACGGCCTGAATGACTTCGCGGCGTTTCAGCGGTTTCTTTTGATAATAATAGTACGACAGGGCTTCGGTCAGGTATGATGGGAGATAGGGAGGGCCATCCGAGCTATCCACATTGGATCGGATCAGGTCGCTGATCGGCTTCAGGGGTTTGAAGCGGGAAAGTTTATCGAAGTTGATATTCTTCATATCCACTTCCAGTTTGTTGTACAATTCGTATGAAAAGTTATCAAACCGGTATCGGTCGTTGCGGTCCTTGTGTTGGACGATCCGTTTCCAGAGGTAAAGACCCGGGTTTACTTTAGCCTTCACCCGCACATCCCCTGAGTAGGTACCCCTTTCCAGGTAAATATCGAGGTGGACACTGTCGAGTGATTTGTCAACCAGGTATTGGTAGGTCTGATAGCCTACGCTGGTTACTTCAAGCGTATCGGCCGGCCAGGCACTTAACCGCAGGTGGAAGTTTCCGGCCGAATCGGTGAGTTTGCCAATGGTGGTATTTACAAAATAGACTGAAACAAAGGGTAGGGGCTCCTCACTGTGTTTATCGCGAACAGTACCGGCTATGATTTTCGCCTGCCCGAATACTAACCTATTGGAAATCAAAGCCAGGGAAAGCAGTAGGGTTATTTTCAGGAGTCGGAGCATCTAAGGGTAAAATTATTGATTAAAAGTTATTATTTGCTATGGTTTTCGTTAAACCGCCATCCATCACCATTAATTAATAATCTTGATTTTCTTGGAGGTTTGGCTATTTACTATTTACTTTGCATTACAAAGTGCTTTTCTATGCAAGATCAACATACTTCGTTAGAGGCTATCCAGGATATACGCAGGATGATGGACCGTTCATCGCGGTTTATATCCCTGAGCGGATTGAGTGGGGTTTCGGCGGGGGTATTTGCCTTGGCCGGTTCATATTGGGCTGGTCGGACGCTAGACGATTACTATGTCAATCATTTTAGGGTAAACGGGTACCAGGGCGAGGTTTTTACGGAACTGAAATGGAAGTTGCTGATGATTGGGATAATCGTATTGGCTTTGGCCCTGGTTACATCCTATTATTTTACCTGGCGAAAAGTGCGGGCGGACAGGGAAACGCTATGGAACCCGACCACCCGTCGGCTGATCATCAATATGATGATACCGTTAGTAGCAGGTGGCGTATTAGTGCTTACCATGTTGCAATATGACGAGTGGCGATTTGTGGCTCCTTCCTGTCTGGTATTTTATGGGATTGCCCTGGTGAATGGGAGCAAATACACGCTGGGGGAGGTACGTTATTTGGGCTTACTGGAGATAATATTAGGATTGGTTTGTGCCCAACCCTATTTTGTGGGGTATGGGCTCTATTTTTGGGCGATGGGTTTTGGGTTGCTGCATATCTTGTATGGCGTAATCATGTGGATCAGGTACGAAAGAAAGGGAATCAAATCATGAAGAATCCGATCAATGGATTAAATAAAGTATTTGACAACCGGGTCAGACTGGGCGTGATGAGCGTGCTGGTGGTGAACCAGGAAGTCAGTTTCAATGATCTCAAGCAGATGCTGGAGGTTACGGATGGAAACCTGGCAACCCATCTTGTACACCTGGAGGAGAACGGCTATATCAAAGTGCATAAGGGTTTTGTGGGAAGAAAAACAAACACGACCTATTCCATTACCAAAGCAGGAGAAAAAGCGTTCTCCGATCATGTGGCTGCATTGGAGGGAATGATACGGGGGTTAAAATAGTTTTTTTTTGATTATATACTTTGAAATACAAAGTGCTTTTTAAATTTAATGTATGGAAACACAAGTCAACACAGTGGGTAGTCTCTTTGATAAGGGTAAGCTCTTCTTAAAATCGGTATTTATTTTCATCATGGCCCTGGGTCTGTTTATCCCTACCCAGTTTACCCGTGAATTGATTCGGGAAAGAAAGGGCAGGCAAGTTGAGGCCATTGAAGATATTGGAAGCAAATGGGGACGTTCGCAGGTATTGACGGGCCCTATCCTGATGATCCCCTATCAGGAGAACACCAAAGACGACCGGGGGTTGCCGCTGATCGTACAACGGACGGCTTATTTTATGCCTGATAAAATGAACCTTGTTTCAGATATCGAGCCGGAAGTAAGAAAAAGGGGAATTTATGAAGTGGTGGTGTACAGGAGTAAGATCCAAATCAAGGGGGAATTTCAGCAACTGCGTTGGAAGGAGTTGGGGGTTCCGGCGGAAAATATCAGTTGGTCGGAGGCTCGTGTACTTTTTCATACCTCGGATGTACTGAGGGGGGTTAATGAGGACCTGTTGTTGAATTGGAACGGCACGAATATCCCATTTAGCCCGGAGGCCCAGGTTGGGGCATTGAAAGAGGCACTGGCTGCGCCGGTAACGGTTTCCCCGGATACGTTGACAAACCCGTTGGCTTTCTCCATGAATTTTAACCTGAATGGTTCGGGTTCGCTCCTGGTTGCTGCCGGTGCAAGGGAAAACGCCATTGAAATGCGTTCTTCCTGGGCAGACCCGAAATTCTCCGGAATGAAGTTACCGGATGAGCGTACAGTATCTGATACCGGGTTCCAGGCCAAATGGAAATACATGAACCGGACGGTACCCCTGGTATGGAAGGATAAATTCAATGATCTTTCAGCCACCACCCTTGGTACCGAATTGATCGTGACGGTGGATGGTTATGACAAAACGGAGCGTTCGGTGAAATATGCCCTGCTTTGTATTGTGCTGACTTTTGCCGCTTTCTTTTTGATCGAAACCATATATAAGAAGCCATTACACCTTGTCCAGTATGCCCTGGCCGGTTTGGCCCTGGTCCTGTTTTACACCTTATTGCTTAGTGTTTCTGAATATCTGGGTTTTAACCTGGCTTATGGTATCGCGGCCCTGTCCACGATCGGTCTGGTAACCTGGTTTGTTGGTGGGATCATGAAGTCATCCCGGCTGGGTCTTTTTATAGCGATGGTTCTGGGCGTTGTGTACAGTTATATTTTCACCATTATTCAGATGCAGGATTTTGCCTTGCTGATGGGTAGTGTAGGACTGTTCCTGGCGCTGGCGGTAATTATGTATTTCTCGAGGAAGATTCAGTGGTAGAATAGTCAAGGGAGAGGGGTCCGTGGTCGGAGGTCGGAAGTCCCAACCTCCGACCACGGACTTCTGACCTTTAGAAATCTAATCCCATAGCAAAATGCCAGTAAGGCTTTCCTTTGAAAACCCCGTTCATTTCCCAGGCGGCATCTACCCGAAGGAAATAACCAAGCAATACGCTTCGGGCGCCAAATCCATAGCCTCCGACAAAAGGCCCAATCCCTCCGGCCTTGATCCGGACCACCACATCGGGGCTGGATGGATCAGTGTACAGGGTAAAGGGTCGTTGGATCTTATCAAACTGGCCATTCCAAGCGGTACCCAGGTCAACAAACTGTACCAGTTGGAAGTTCCGGAGGAAGGCATTATTGATTGGCTTACTGAACAAAGTGGTAAATACCGGCAGTCTGAATTCGCTGTTTAGCACAATGGCATTGTTTCCATTGGCCACGTTCTGTGGGAACCCACGCATATTCACGGCCAGGGTCTGGAAAGCATAATTTCCATCGGGGTCCGGCGTATTGGCATCATTGAATTTGGGCAAAAGCCAGTTGTCAACCCCACCCAGGTAGTAGATCATTTTCTGGGTTCCCCATGAAATATCCATTCCACCCCGGAAGGCCCAGATAAAGTTTCGGTAGATCTGTTTGTAATACCGGAAATCAGCCCCGGCATTAAAGAAGAACGGCTTATTGCCATTTCCTTTATCATTGGCCTGGGCGTTTACATCGATATAGGCCTTATACCGCATTCCTTTCCAGATGTTCTGGGCGGGACTGATGGCATCATCATGTACATATTCCAGGTGGGCCAGGATATAGGTACGTTTTTGATCTTCCAGTTGAAGCGTAATGGGAGGGTTGTTTAGATCGTCGGCCAGCACCACATATTTATCGCTTCGGAAAGCCGCGTTTAAGCGAAGGCTTCGGACCCGGTCAAACGGATAGGAAACGGAACCCTGGTACAGGTTGGTGAAGATCTTGCCGGTAGCAAAGAAACCAGATGAATTGTCGGCCAGAATAGCTCTTTCTGTAGAGCGGAAATAGGTTAGACCATAGTCAAATCGCTTTTTCAGATACTGCGTTGACAATACATATTGGGCATCGCGCAGATCAGTACCGATCTGGAAGCCTCCGGCAAATTTCCAGTCTTCCATCAGGTCTGAGATCCCAACACGGAGCATGCCATTCAGCGCATTGCCATTGCTAAGCTGGATGGGGCCACTGCCACCCGCATAAGGCTGGTACCGGGTGATGAGTACATTGTTATTAAATCCACTTACCAGATAATCGTTAAAGAACTTGGGTGGTCGGTATTCAAATACTTTGGCCTTACCCAAAACAGATTCACGTCCGGGCAGGGTTACCGCGTCAAATACTTTTCCTTTTATAGAGGAACTGTCTGCCTCCTCCTCCATAAATTCATTTTGAAAGAAATCATTGTTTTTGGCAGCCGTGTCTGTCCTTGCGGCTTCATCGGCATTCATCCGTCCGGCCTGTGCTCTTTCATCGTCAAACTGCTTGCGGCGGTATTCCGTGGGTTTGGCTGAAATGTTTCGGCGGCGAAGCGCATTTTCATCCACCCTCAACCGGTACAAAAATTTATAATCCCCTTGCTGGATTACTTCACTCACCTGGCTATTATCCCCGGCGGTGCGTGTTTCGAGCAGGTTGTTCTGGTAATTGGAGATCGGGAACACATAGGAGGAATCATTGGTTACCGACACATAACCCACCGAATCGATATCGGTTTTGCCCCATTCTTTCAGGATGGAGTCCACTTCTTTCCGGTCGGGATTGCGAAGTACTTCATCACCGATATAAACCAGGGAATCCAATCCGGCCCTTTCCGTGGAGAAAAACCCCGCATAGCGGTTACTGATCCCGTTCTCATCACTTACAAAAGTAAAGTGGTATGTGTTGTATTGGGAGGGATAGCGGGCATGTCCATGCTTGATATTCGTAAGCTGGGAAATTTGCTTGAACTCTGACTTGTTCCAGTTGTCAACCAGGAAAATATTATAGGTCCCTCCGGCAAGACTATCATCGGCACTGGCGGCATTGGCCGAAGGGCGGTTGCTGGAATAAAGAATACCTGTTTTATTGGGGAAGGAAACAAAGGAGGCGTCCAGGTCGTCATAAACATCATTGGTGACCTGTTCCACCCGTTCTTTGTCAATTTTATAGGTAAAAATGTCTGTCTGTCCGCTTTTCACCGCGCTTAGCAGCAGGGTATTGGCATCCAGCATGTATTTCATATCCTGAACCTGGTCAAAATCTTTCAGTTCCCGGTTTTTGACCACTTTAAAACGGTTTACTACGTCGTACACAAAGAGTTTGAGCTTTCCTTCTTCATTGTAGATACAGGCCAGCCTTGTTCCCTTGCCATCCCAGGCCAGGATGGGGTAGTTGGGGTTGATATCTTTTTCCCGGCTGCGAACGCCCAGTTTTAACAGCACGCGGCGGGTAGTATAATTTTCATGCAACACCACATAGTACCGACCCTGGTGGAATTCCACCACGGCATAGGAGAAACTGCGGGGTTGGGGGTTGGCATTAAACCGGATATACTCTTTTTTTCTTATCTCTTCGGTAACGGCTAACTGTCCCTTTGGAACAGGGCGACGGCCACGGATATCTTTAAAGTATTTTTCGCCTTCCTCGCGCATGAACTCTTTCAGAAGGTCTTTGAATTTCTTGATACCCGTTACTTTCAGGGTGGCGGTATTCAGGCTCCGGTAGATCCGGGCCAGGTAGAGCATATAGGTGGTCTTGGGCTTACCGTATTTGTCGCAGATAAAGCGCCAGAAGGCATGACCGGCCAGCAGGGGTTTGTCAAAGGCGAGTTGGTAAAAATTCTTGTAGCGCCCGGAGAGGATGGCAGACTTAAGTTCTCCATCCAGCTCGGGGTTCCAGTTCTCAGCCGCGTATTGAATAAAGCCGTCAGTCAGCCATTCGGGGAGGTCAAGCAGGGCCTGATTGGCGGCAAATTCACCCAGGTCATCCCCAAAGAGTTCATTTTGGAGGATCACTTTGGCGATACCCTGGCGGATCTGTTTTTGGAGGTTATTGTGGTTTCCGTCGAAGTACACCAACATTTTGTTGTTTACCAGCTTGGTGATACCTCCGGGGTATTGCCAGTCGATGCCCAATCCAATATTGGATTGCTGCATTTCATCAAAATTATTATAGACCACGATATTGACTCGGCGCTGGAGTCCATATTCCATGAATTCTTCCAGTTTGGGTAATTCGTCTTCGGCTATCTGAGCCACATATTTTCCCAGTTGAAGCCCGTCCTGGCTGAAATAGGTGTTAAAATTATCTGTCTGGTAGTATTTCCATTTGAATTTCTGGTATTGTACCCTGTTTTTGCCAAACTCGACCGTGCTGACCTGGGCACTCATATCCGCGACCCCAACCGTAAGGAGCAGCCCGGCTAATAGGGCCTGCCGAAAGATTTTTTGTTTCATAGAAAACGTTGCAATTTCATTTGGATCAAAGCTATATCCCATTGATCTGTAATTTCGCCATTGGAAATGGAGAATTCAGAATAACTAAAATACGAAAAAACGACCATGTGGCATGTTAAAGCTTTTACCTTCAATCCCGTCCAGGAAAACAGCTATATCCTATATAACGACCAGCAGAAATGTGTTATCATCGACCCCGGCTGCTATTTCCCGGAGGAAAGACAGGCGTTAAAAGACTTTATTGATAAATCGGGGCTGGAACCCTGTTGGTTGCTCAATACCCATTGCCACCTGGATCATGTATTTGGGAACAAGTTTGTGGCCGAAACCTGGGGACTGACCCTCCATATTCACCCGGAAGAGAAAAAGGTGCTTGAATTTGCCCCAACAAGCGGGGAAATGTGGCAACTGCCATTTGAAAACTATGAAGGGGAACTGGTATTTCTCCAGGAGGGGGGAACTATTTCCATCGGGGAAGACCAGCTTTCCATTCTTTTTACCCCAGGCCATTCTCCCGGTAGTTTGTCCTTTTATGCCGAAAAAGAGGGTTTTGTGATCGGGGGCGATGTACTTTTTAATGGCAGTGTGGGCCGTACCGACCTGCCAGGTGGCAGCTTCACCACCTTGTTTCAGAGTATTCAAACCAGGTTTTTTACCCTGCCGGATGAAACCAAAGTGTATTCCGGGCATGGCCCCGTTACTACGATCGGATTTGAAAAGATGAATAATCCGTATGTGAAGTTATATTGAGGTGAATGGGGAAAATTTTTATCGCCCATTCACCTATTCATCATTCACTAATTCACCATTCACCATCCCTCCTCACGCCCCAGGTTTTCGCAAGGCCTGCCATTCCTTCTTCTCCACCTGTAAAATAAACCAGGTGAACCCCAGCAGCAGGATGGTTCCGGTGATTATGCTAAACCAGAAATTATCCCAGGCAAGCAGGATACCCCTGTGAAGGAGGTAGATAAGGCTGACCATGACAAGGTAGGCCAGTAATTTTTTCCGGGCATAAGGAACGGGATAGTATTTCTGCCCCAGGTGGTAGCTAATGATCATCATAAACAGGTAGCAACAGAAGGTGGCGATTGCCGCACCCAGGTAGTGAAGCCAGGGAATAAGGGCCAGGTTCAGGGCAATGGTGATGGCAGCCCCGGCCAGGGTGATCCAGGCGCCGGATAGGTTACGGTTGGTAAGTTTGTACCAGATGCTAAGGTTGTAATAAATCCCCAAAAAGATATTTCCCATGGCCAGGATGGGAACAATGTAAATTCCTTCGCCCCATTCTTCGGATTTCAGGGTGATGATTTTTTGCAACACATCTCGGTAGAGCCCGATAACCAGAAACATAAAACAACAGGCGATGACAAAGAATTTCATCACCCGGGCATATTTTTTCTGTACGTTATCTTCCCTGGAACTATTAAAGAAAAAGGGTTCCGCCGCCATGCGAAAGGCCTGGATCATGATCGTGACCAGCACAGCCAACCGGTACAGGTTGGCAAAGATGCCCAGCTCCTTATCGGCTTCCGCTACTGGCAGGTTAACAGCATGCCGGTACACCAGACGGCTAAGCATATCATTCACCATGCCTCCCATACCAACTATGATCAGTGGGTAACTGTATTCCATTACCCTTTTCCAGATCGCGGTATCAAACCTGAACCGAATGTCCTTGTATTCTTTTACCAGCAATAAAAAAACAAAGAGGCTCCCACAAAGGTTGCCCAGCAGATAATACCGGATAGGGTCTTTTTCATTGTAGATGACAGAAAGAAAACCATCCGGGTTTTGCTTGATCAGTCGAGGGATGACTCCCAGAAACAGGATCACCACCAGGATATTGACAAGGATACCGGCCACTCTTACAAAAGCGTATTTGCGGGGACGGTTTTCCAGTCTAAGCCGGGCAAAAGCCAGCGTGGCCAGCGTGTCAAAGAAAAGGATCCAGCACATCCAGGTTACATATTCCGGATGTCTTTCCAATCCCGCTACCGCGGTAATAGTCGGGCGAAAAAGGAATAGGATCAGGGTAAATAATATTGTGGATCCGATCAGGGAAAGACTTAGGGTGCTATAGAGTTTTCCCCGGTCCTCCTCCTGGGCAAACCGGAAATAGGCTGTCTCGAGTCCATAGGTAAAAAGCACATTGAGAAAAGGGATGATGGCATAAACCTGGGCTAGGTCGGCTGTGGTGGCAGCCCGGGTAAAAAGAAAGGGCAGCGACAGGTTCATGAGATAACCCAGGAATCGGCTGACGATCGTGGGCAATCCATACCATAGTGTTTGTCCGGCCAGTTTCTTTATGCTGCTCAACAGGTAAGTTTGGGCAAATTTAGATTTTATACCGGGAAGAGTTTAATTTCGCCGGAAGAAAACCACAGAGACAAAGAGGAATATTTATTGATAGTTGCAACCCTTACCCGATGAATTCCACTCATGTCATTCAAAATCGTTTAATATCAACCATCACTTATGAAGAAAATTACCTTATTCCTGGCATGCCTGTTATTTTTCCTGGCCGGCTATTCCCAACAAGCGTATGAATCCAAAGTAGAGTACCTGAAAAAAACCCAGGAGACCTTTGCCATTGATTTCCCATATCCGCCCTCGGTAGTAGAAGCCGCCCTGGTGGAAAAGCTGGAGAAGATGGGGTACAAGGCCAAAGAATCCAAAGGCTTCAGGGTGTACAAAGACGCGATCATCAGCCAGATAAGCCAGGAAAGCATGGATTATGTTTTTCGGGTTGAGCGCAAGAGCCGGAGGGAGAAAGATGAGACCGTGGTTTTCATGATGATCAACAAGGCTGATGCCAATATGATGTCATTGCTGGACAGTGATGTCAAGACCCAGGCCAAATTATTTCTGAATGATATGGCGCCTTATATGGAAGCCTATAACCTGGAAGTTGAGATCAAGAACCAGGAAGAGGTGGTGACCAAGGCTGAGAAGAAACTTGGCAAATTGGAATCAGATGGGGACGACCTCCAGAAAAAGCTAAAGAAACTGGAAAACGATATCCAGGAAAACAAAAAGGACCAGGAAAATCAGGCTAAAGAAATCGAAAATCAGAAGCAGGTCCTGGAAGCCATGCGTGGGAAACGCAAGAACTAATCATCAATGTACATCTGGACTAAAGATTGCCTTGTTTTCCGGGTCAGCCAATCTCGCCGACTTGGTGAGGGTGGTATCTGATAAGGTACGCAGAAAGGCAACCAGGTCCACTACTTCGGAACGGGTCAGGGATATGCGGTTCCTGACCAATGGATCCACAGTGGAGCTATTCACTACCCCGGAGGTATAATGGTTTAAGCAAGCTTCAATACTGGCAAATCGTCCATCGTGCATATAAGGTTGCGAAAGTGCGACATTTCTCAACGAAGGGACTTTGAACTTCAGGGAGTCAGCCGGATCATTGGTGATCCGCATTCTTCCTACATCATTCAGGTTGGGGATGGCCGGGAGACCGATATTCCGGTAACTAAGATCCGTGAATAAAGGTTCGGTATGGCATGACCCGCAATTGGTCCTGAACAAGGCATATCCCCTTTCTTCATAGGGGGTAAAGGAGGCTTTTCCCTGCTTATATAAATCATATTTGGAGCCGGCAGATACCAGGCTGACCATATATTGTGATAAGGCTTTGAGTAACCGCTGGCTATTGATCTGGTCATCACCAAAAGCCGCCCGGAACAATCCGGGGTATTCCGTGTCGGCCTTGAGTTTTCCCAATACACTTTCGAGGGTTTCCGCCATTTCATTGGGGGCGGTCAGGGGTGCCAATGGCTGTACATCAAGGTGATTGATACCGCCATCGAGATGAAATTCCTTTTGCCAGGCCAGATTAAAGAGGGAAGGGGCGTTGCGGGTGGAAAACCCATCATCAAAACCATGACTAAACGGATGGTCAAAAGAAGAAAAAGCGGCAAACTGCTGATGACAGGAGGCGCAGGGGAAGTTCCCATCCCTTGACAACCGGCCATCATAAAATAGCTTTCGCCCCAGTTCAAAGCCTTCGTTGGTGAGCGGGTTTTGCGAGAAATCATAAACCGGTTTTGGAAAACCCTCCGGCACCGTAAAAGTGAGGGGAGTAGCCTGCCGGCCTGTGGCGTCTTTTTTCTTGCAACTGTCTGCCATCAATCCAAAAGCGGCTGTGATTAATATTAGCAAGGATATCGTGCGATGGGTTTTTACCATATTATTCAGTTTTTGCGTCAATGACTGAGAACATATCGTAATAATTCACCGCAATCTTTCTGGCATTGGGCCCGGGTGAGGTTATGGAAGATTTTGCGCCAATGGAAATAGTCTCCGGATCCTTAAACCATTGCTGAAGGTCAACTTTTATACGAATCCGGGTTGTTTTGCCCTTCTCTATATTTATAGATTGGGGAAATGGCAGGTTGATCCATTTCTGGATGCTGTGTTCTCCTTTGTATCCGCCAATATGGTATTCAAAGAAATTACCCGGCATCTTCGACACGGGTGAATGTCCTTCCAGTTTGGTCATTATATATCCCGTATTCCAGGTCCAGAACATTCCATGGATGGGGTCAAGGGCACCGGTTTGGGTACCACTAACATTATGCAGACTATCCACCCCAAGCAGGATTCCGAGATGGGAAAAATATCCGGGTTTGATTTCAAGATCCTCCGTAATGATCTTTGATTCCGGTTTTTCTTCGTTGATCAGGTAATGCGTATTGGCTTTTGCCATCCTGAAACTCTTACCCGATAACCCAATTTGCGAGATATAATATTTGAAAGTGGATACCGAGTATTCTTCGCCCGAGGCATTCGTATATGTCTTTCCAAATTCCAGCTTCTGGTCGCCTACCTGATGAACAAACTCAATGATAGCTTTCGTGGAATCTGTCTCATTGCGCTCATTGCTTTTAAAAGAAAATACCAGGAACAGGCTTGCAGGGAACAGAAACAAAAAGGATCGTTTGATTGCTTGTTTGAACACAAGGGGAGGTTAGATTTACAAGATACAAAAAAAGGAGAATAGGTGAATGGGTGGATAGTGAATAGGTGATTGGGTGAATGGTAAACTTACTACCTATAACTTATTACCTGTATTAACTCTAATTTACCTCCCAATCCCCCTCCCTCACCATTCCCCCGGCTTCAGCTTCTTCCTCCCTTCCTTGATCTTCGAGCCTATTTTTTTTCCTTCGAGTCTTTTCTCTTTGGCGGCTTTGGATGGTTTGGTAGCCACTCGTTTCTTTTTCACTACCAGGGCTTTGGTAATGGTTTCATGGATTTTTCGGGTTACTTCTTCCTTATTTTCCAATTGTGTCCGGAAGGTTTGGGAACGTAGCTGGAGCAATCCTTCTTTTGTGAGACGGGAATCAAGTTTTTCAAGCAACAGGCTTTTTTGCTCTTCATTCAGGACTTGCGAGTCTGCAATGGAGAAGGAGCCAATAACGGCTGTTTCCACCTTGTTGACGTTCTGGCCTCCTTTTCCGCCCGAGCGGGTGGTTTGAAAGTTTATTTCCTGTGTAAGGTTTAGCGTCATAATCTGATCGATTTCCCGGTTTCTACCGATAAAGTTCCGTCTTTTCCCTGCATTCCGGGAGAAACATATTTTTGTCTCAAAGAATGCACGGAAAACACAGCAAATATGAGAGCAGTCATACAACGGGTTAAACCGGCACAGGTCCTGATCGAAGGCCGGGTGAAGGGTCGTATTGAAAAAGGTTTATTGATTTTTCTAGGTATTGAGGATGCCGATACAGAGGAGGATATACAATGGTTAAGTACCAAGATCGTCAACCTGCGAATCTTTGACGACGCACAGGGTGTGATGAACCTGTCGGTAAAAGACATGGATGGCGGTATATTGCTCATCAGTCAGTTTACCCTGCATGCCTCCACCAAGAAGGGGAACCGACCTTCCTATATACGTGCCAGTAAACCCGATCATGCCATACCTATGTATGAAAGGATGATTGCCCAGCTTGAGCAGGATCTGGGAAAAAAGATTGAGACCGGCGAATTTGGGGCGGACATGAAAGTGGAGTTGCTGAATGACGGGCCGGTTACGATCTGGTTTGATACGAAAAACAGGGAATAACGACTCATCCTTGTAATCTGTGTAATCCGCGAAATCCCAATTCTTAAATCCCCACACGCTCCGTAAACCTCTCCCCGCTCTCCATCTCTACCAGGATAAAGAATATATTCTCCCGGATAGTGGCATTGTAGGTGAACTGTGGCTGACGGATGTCTTTTTGTTCAACGACCCGGTTTCCCTGGGAGGTCCAGATCATGATATTCTTCAGGTTGGAGGTGCTTTTTATCGTGATACTGCGACCGCTGGTCAGTATCTTAAATGGTCTTTTTGACCGGGATACGGAATTTTCTGAGGCGGGTTTCACATTGTTTTTCTGGCAAAACCCCGGGAGGCTCAGGGAACTGATCAGTAAAAAGGTTAGCAAAATGCGGATCATGGCGGTATCTGGAAATTGGTTATTACTGGTTCTCAAGGGGTAGGGGAGTCTCAAAACGGCAAGAATCATGCTAAATTGCATGACAGGTCTAAAAATTTTGTTATGACTATTTCAGCAGCCCAGCAACAGGTGGATCAATGGATAAAAACGGTGGGAGTAAAATACTTCAGTGAGCTAACCAATATGGCAATCCTTACCGAGGAGGTTGGCGAATTGGCGAGGCACCTATCCCGGGTGTATGGGGAGCAATCTTACCGCCCCGGCAAGGAACCCGCGCAGTTGACGGGGAATGACAGTCCCATGGCGGAGGAAATGGCCGATGTACTATGGGTGCTGATCTGCCTTGCCAACCAAACCGGTATTGACCTCACGACAGCCTTTGAAAAAAACCTGGCCAAGAAGAACCAACGGGATGGCGACCGGCACCAAAATAACCCCAAGCTTCACTGAGCATTTCTTACTTTTGCGCACTATCCTTGATTATGGCAAAAGAATCGAACAAAACCAACCCGGCGGATGGCCGTTTACAGGCGATTATATCGCATTGCAAAGAGTACGGTTTCATATTTCCCAGCAGCGAAATTTATGACGGACTTCAGGCTGTATATGACTATGGCCAGTGGGGCAGCGAACTAAAGCGAAATATCCGCGATTATTGGTGGAACAGCATGACGCGTTTGCACGAGAACATCGTAGGTATTGACGCGGCTATTTTCATGCACCCTACTACCTGGAAAGCCAGTGGTCACGTGGACAATTTCAACGACCCGATGATTGACAATAAGGACTCCAAGAAACGCTACCGGGTTGACCACCTGATCGAGGCGTATGCGGCTGAATTAAAGGCTGCCGGGGATGAAGCTAAGAGTGACGCCCTGATTGCCGATATGGAAGCCCTGATTGCCAAAGATGATTTTCCGGGTCTGAAAGGCCTGATCGAGTCCAATAAGATCAAATGTGCCGTCAGTGGTACCTGCAACTGGACGGATATCCGCCAGTTCAACCTGATGTTCAGTACCGAGTTTGGTTCCACGGTATCATCAGACGGCGAGGATAACAAGGTTTTTCTCAGACCTGAAACCGCCCAGGGGATATTTGTGAACTTCCTCAACGTCCAGAAATCGGGTCGCATGAAGATCCCTTTTGGGATCGCCCAGGTGGGAAAGGCTTTCAGAAATGAGATCGTGGCCCGGCAATTCATATTCCGGATGAGGGAATTTGAACAGATGGAAATGCAGTTCTTCATCCGCCCCGGCACCCAAAAGGAATGGTACGAAAAATGGAAACAGACCCGCTTGGAATGGCACCTTTCCCTTGGGATCCCTTCGGAAAAATACCGTTTTCATGACCATATCAAACTGGCCCACTATGCCGATGCTGCCTGCGACATAGAGTTTGACTTCCCCATGGGCTTTAAGGAACTGGAAGGAATCCATTCCCGGACAGACTTTGACCTGAAGAACCACGAGCTTTACAGCCGCAAGAAGATGCAGTATTTTGACAACGACCTGGATCCGGCAACCGGGAAGCCTTATGGTAATTATATTCCCTACGTGATCGAAACCTCCATTGGTCTTGACCGTATGTTCCTGGCCGTCATGAGCCATGCCTATACCGAGGAAAATCTAAGCACCCCTGAAAAGCAGGATGAGCGGGTGGTACTTAAATTCCCGGCCAAACTGGCGCCCATCAAACTGGCCATTCTTCCGCTGGTGAAAAAAGACGGGTTGCCCGAGATCGCGCGGGAACTGCTAAATGAATGCAAGACCTCCTTCTATACCTTCTACGAAGAAAAAGATACGATTGGTAAACGCTACCGCCGGATGGATGCCCTTGGCACCCCGTTCTGTGTTACAATTGACCAACAGACCAAGGAAGACGGAACGGTCACCATCCGCCACCGGGATAGCATGGTGCAAGAGCGGGTGGCGATGAGCGATGTGAAGCAGCTTGTTTTAAAGGCTATATATTAATATTTAACCGCCAAGGCATAAAGACGCAAAGGAGCGCTGAGACCCAGCGCTCC
>JAYRZH010000028.1:0-30827 GCA_041916555.1 Chitinophagaceae bacterium
TGAATGTTGATTCAACTCCTCCTGCTCCTCCCTTAAAGCACTATGATAACAATGATATCGCTGCGAGTGATGCCGATCTCTCCATCCCGATTGGACAAACCTGGGTTAATACAACGACTTACGACGGGACAGCCAATTTTAAAAGACGTCGCTCTTTTAAAGCATGGTGGGCGGGGTTGATACTGAACCAGGACAGAAATATCCGGGAGAAAATGTTGTTGTTCTGGCATAATCATTTTTCTACCCAGTCCAATGAGGTTGACCTTGCGATCTGGTCTTATAACCACCATAAATTATTAAGGCAACACGCCCTCGGAAATTTTAAGGAATTGGTCAAACTGGTCACCCTTGATGTGGCCATGCTTCGCTACCTGAATGGCTATTTGAACAACAAAGCCGCGCCTGACGAGAATTATGCCCGTGAGCTGCAGGAGCTTTTCACCTTGGGGAAAGAAAACAGCCCCAACTATAATGAAAGTGATGTGATGGCGGCTGCCCGGGTGCTTACCGGGTGGAAAATTGATTATACGAACAATGTCTCCTATTTTGACCAGGGACAACATGATACAGGCAACAAGACTTTTTCTTCCTTTTATAACAATACAACGATTACCGGACGAAGCGGATCAGGCGCCGGGATGCAGGAACTGGATGACCTGCTGAACATGATCTTTAACAAACAAATGCAGGTGGCGCGTTTTCTGGTAAAAAAGCTTTACCGGCATTTTATCTATTATAAGATTGACGCGAATACCGAAATATTGGTAATTGATCCGTTGGCCAATATCCTGATCAGTAATAACTGGGAGGTAAAACCCGTATTGGAGGCTTTGCTTAAGAGTGAACATTTTTATGATTTGGCCAACCAGGGTTGTTATATCAAATCCCCGATCGAATTTGCCGCGGGTTTGTGCCGTGAATTTGCCGTACAATTTCCCAATCAGGCCGAGGTTACAAAATTATACAGCCATTGGGGGTTTATTCAGGATGTGGGCGCCTACCTTCAGCAGGATATTGGCGATCCCCCCGACGTAGCCGGATGGAAGGCCTACTATCAAACTCCCCAGTTTTATGAGATCTGGATCAATTCGGATACGCTTCCTTTTCGAAACCTCTTTACCGATATCATGGTCCTGTACGGATATACCCAGGCCGGGCATACCCTTATAATTGATCCGGTTGCGTTTACCAAAGACCTGCCTAATCCACAGGACCCAAACCAACTGATTATAGATGTGCTTTCCCTGATATACCGGGTGGAGATTTCTGCCGCGGCCAGAAGCACGATCAAAACGCAGCTATTGCTCACGGGTCAAACGGAAGACCACTACTGGACCAATGCCTGGAACAGTTTTATCGCCGATCCCAATCCGCAAACCTACCAGGTTGTTTATGTACGGTTGAGAAACCTCTATAAATATTTCATGAACCTGTCGGAATACCAACTCAGTTAAAACCCATCCCATGAAAAGAAGGAATTTTTTACGATTGAGTGTACCGGCAGCCGCCATGATACATGGAATGCCGGTTAAAGCCCTTGGCATGGAATCACCGCTGGTGAAGTCGCTCCTTGGGTTTACCACCGATACCGACCACGTACTGGTATTGGTGCAAATGAATGGGGGAAATGACGGGTTGAATATGGTGATACCCATTGAGAGTTATTCATTATACCAGGCAGCCCGTACCAATATTGCCATCCCGGAGAATAAAGTGCTGCGATTGCAAGGGAATGCAAAAACCGGATTGCATCCGTCGATGACCGGGATTCATCAACTTTTTAATGAAGGAAAGGCATCCATCATACAATCAGTAGGGTATCCCAACCCAAATTTCTCCCATTTCCGGGCCACCGATATCTGGATGAGTGGATCAGATAGCAATGAATACCTGAATACCGGATGGACCGGTCGCTACCTCGATAATCAATATCCTGGTTTCCCGGACGGATATCCCAATACCTCCTTCCCCGATCCATTGGGTATCCAGGTGGGTTCTCTCACTTCCTTTACTTTCCAGGGCCCGCAGGTAAGCATGGGCATGAGCATATCGGACCCCACCAATTTTTATAATCTAATCGATGGGATCAACGAACCCGTACCCAATACCAATTCCGGTTATGAACTGAATTATATTCGTACCATCAATAAACAAACGCAGAAGTATGCGGATGTGGTGAAAGCTGCCGCGCTGCGGGTTACCCAGCAGGTAAGCTATCCCTCCAATAATTACCTGGCGGATCAATTAAAAATCGTGGCCAGGTTGATAGCCGGCGGGTTAAAAACCCGTGTCTATATGGTGAATATCCAGGGATTTGATACCCACTCCATGCAGGTGAATGCCTCCGATACCACCACGGGTAACCACGCCTATTTATTAAAGAACCTGAGCGATGCCATAAAAGCCTTTATGGATGACCTCAAGTTCCTTGGTGTCAACAGAAGGGTGCTGGGAGCCACATTCTCGGAATTTGGCCGACGGATAAAATCCAATTTCAGCACGGGCACCGATCATGGCGCCGCAGCCCCCATGATCCTGTTTGGTGATTATGTACAGCCCGGTATCCTGGGCAATAACCCCACCATTCCCGCGGCAGCCTCCGTAAATGATAATATACCCTTCCAGTACGACTTCAGGAGTATATACGCCTCCATACTGGAAAAATGGTTCTGCCTGGAGAATAATGACCTGCAAATGGTTCTGCTGAAAAATTATCAGTCACTGCCCATTGTCAAGCCTAATTCCTGCAGTTCCACCATTCCGGACATGCCCGAGCAATCGCTTATCCGAAACTACCCGAACCCCTTTACTTCGGCCACTTCTATTCAGTTTAAAACAAACGGGGGCCATACTTCCATTATCATCATTGATGTAATGGGAAGACAGATCAAAACGCTGATCGATCAGGAGTACAATGGACCCGGGCAATACCGTGTTACTTTCGACAGTGGCAGTTTGCCCGCCGGGGTTTACTATGCCCGGTTGCAAAACGGGCCGGTGCAACAGGTAAGGGCCATGCTGAAAGTGAGGGACTAGTTCTACCTTTGCACCATGGAGATCAGTTTTACCACCCCCGCTTTATTGTTTCCGGCGATCAGCCTGTTGTTACTTGCCTATACCAATCGGTACCTGGCCATCGCCAACCTGATCCGGAAACTGCATGACGAATACATGCGGGGGGAAAAGAACCATTTGTTGCTAAAACAGATCAAGATCCTGCGCAGCCGGATCAACCTGGTCAGACAGATGCAGGCTTTTGGGGTATTCAGTTTTCTTTGTTGTGTGATCACCATGTATGGCGTGTATATGGAATGGACAGAAGCCATAAAGATCATCTTTGCCATCAGCCTGCTTAGCCTGCTGGCTTCCCTTTTTATTTCTTTGTTGGAAATTACCCAAAGCACCAAGGCCCTCGAACTGGAGATCAGTGATATGGAGGATTTGGAAAAGGAAAATTTCTTTACCAATATCTTTAATAAAAAGGAATAACCCAGAGATCACGCAAGGCTCATCTTCTTTCGTTCGCCTATCTGCTGTCTCCACATGGCGTAGTACAAACCTTTTTCTTCCAGCAGGTCCTGGTGGGTACCGGTTTCCGCTACCCGTCCTTGTTCCAGCACATAGATCCTGTCGGCATGCATGATTGTCGAAAGCCGGTGGGCGATCAGGATGGTGATTTGATTTTGTTGGGAAGATACCTCCTTGATCGTATCGGTAATCTCTTCTTCGGTGAGCGAATCCAACGCGGAAGTGGCTTCATCAAAGATCAGCAATTTGGGTTGGCGCAACAGGGCCCTGGCGATGGACAGGCGTTGTTTTTCTCCTCCGGAAAGTTTCAGGCCACCCTCGCCAATCATGGTATCCAATCCTTTTTCTGCCCGGGCCAGTAAATTGGTACAGGCTGATTTTCGAAGCACTTCATTCAGGTCATTTTCAGTTGCGCCAGGGTTTACAAACAACAGGTTTTCCCGGATTGTACCCGCAAAGAGTTGCGTATCCTGAGTTACAAAACCGATCTGGTTGCGGAGGTCTTCAAAACTAATGGCATTTTCATCCATTCCATTATAAAGTATTGACCCTTCCTGTGGGCGGTATAACCCAACCAGCAGTTTCATCAGTGTGGATTTTCCGGAACCCGAAGGGCCGACAAAGGCAATGGTCTCACCGGTTTGTACATCAAAGCTGATATTCTCGATCGCTTTTTGCGAGGCGCTCTGGTGTTTAAAGGCCACATTACGGAAAGACAGCTCACTGATGGGACCCAGGTGATTGGGGTTCTCCGGTTGTGATTCCGGTTTTTTCTGCATCAGGTTATGGAAGTTCAACAACGAGGCTTCTGCCTCCCGGTAGATTATGATAATGTTACCAATTTCCTGCAAAGGCCCAAAGATGAAGAAGGAGTAAAACATCAGGGTCATCACCTGGCCGGGTGTGATGGTCTGTTTGAATACCAGCCACAGTAACATGAACATGATGATCTGCCGAAGGGCATTCACACAGGTACCCTGGATAAAGTTGAGGGTACGAATGCTCTTTACTTTTCTTAATTCAAGTCCCAGTATCTTATACGTGTTGTTGTTAAGCCGGTTGATCTCCTGGTCTGTCAGCCCAAGGCTTTTCACGAGTTCAATATTCCGAAGGCTTTCGGTGGTGGAGCCAGCCAGCGAGGTTGTTTCCTTTACAATGTTTTTCTGGATGACCTTGATTTTTTTGCTTAGTACACTCGTTAAAAAGGCCAGGATGATGATGCCCCCAAAGTACACTGGCATGATCGACCAGTGTAGTGTAAAAGAATAGACCGACACAAAGACCACCCCCACTAACAGGCCAAAAACTATATTGATAAAAGAAACGATGAATTTTTCCGTGTCTGTTCGCACTTTGGTCAGGATCGATAAGGTTTCGCCGCTGCGTTGGTCTTCAAATTCCTGGTAAGGAAGTTTCATGGAGTGTTTCAATCCATCGGTAAATATCCTGGCTCCAAATTTCTGTACGATCACATTGCCAAAGTAGTCCTGGAAGGCCTTGGCAATACGGGATACCATGGCCACGCCAACCAGAATGCCAAGCATGCCCAACACACCCCAGGTGAATTCGGATTGTGTTCGTGTACCGTCTCCTGTTAGGACAAAGGTTTTTTGTTTGCCGACGCTTCCGTCCGCTTTAAGAAATTCCTGGGTAATGTATTTTCCTTCTTCGAAGGGGTGAAGGGCGTAGGTGTCAAACATTTTCCCAAAGAAGAAGGGGTCCAGCAAGGAGAATACCTGGTTGATGGCGGCCAGCAAAAGGGCCAGGGCAACCAACCATTTATAGGGTTTTAAGTAGTGTAGCAAGATTTTCATCAGGGCAAGTTCGTGAAAAAAAATGTTACTTTACCAAAATCGAATGGCTATGGTACCCCTCCTCAGATCCTTCCTTGTTTCTGCTATTTTATTTACCGCACTTTTCACCAATTCCCAGGAGCTTAGATCACTGGACCGCGACTGGCGATTTCACCTGGGTCACCTTACCCAGCCCGAGAAGGATTTTAACTATGGATTAAAAACAATCTTTGCTAAATCGGGAACAGCCGTTGGCACGGCCATCGATCCCGCCTTTGTGGATAGTGGCTGGCGGAAACTGGACCTCCCACACGACTGGGTAGTGGAGCTACCCATTGTTAAACACCATTCCAATGAAGTGGATGGGCATGGTTATAAGCCAGTTGGAGGTTATTTTCCGGAATCCACCATTGGTTGGTACAGGAAGCGATTTGCCGTGACCGACCCAATGGATGGTCACCGCTATGAACTTCAATTTGATGGAATTTTCAGGGATGCGATGATCTGGGTGAATGGCTTTTTTGTTGGAAACCTGAAAAGCGGATATATAGGAGAACGGTATGATATTACAGATATCCTTAACCCAAGTGGGGAAAACGTACTGGTGGTGAGGGTGGATGCCAGCCAGTATGAAGGATGGTTTTACGAAGGGGCAGGTATTTACCGCCATGTGTGGTTGCGTAAAACGGAGAAAGTGTATTTGCCAATGGGTGGACTTTTTTACCACCATACCATAGAAAATGGCAAAGCGAAGGTTATAGTGGAAACCCGGGTAAAAAATGGGCATCCCAATCCCGTTACCTGTACAATCCAGAGCTTAATTACCGGCAGGGCCGGAGAGCTTATTGCCCGCTCTAAGGAAGAACCCCTCTCCATTGGTCCTGATGCGGAGGCAAGCTTAAAATCCAGTTTTGTTGTTTCCAATCCCCGGCTCTGGGATCTTGATGATCCATACCTGTATAGGGTGACCACGATTGTTAAGCAGAACGGGAAAGAAGTGGCCCGGGAAACAGGACGCATGGGATTGCGGAGTTTTCGTTTTGATCCCGAGGAAGGGTTTTTCCTTAATGGAAGGCACCTGAAGCTACAAGGCATCAATAACCATCAGGACCATGCCGGTGTAGGTATTGCCATTCCAGATGCGCTTCAATATTATCGGGTGAGGTTATTAAAAAATATGGGGTGCAATGCCTATCGCACCAGTCACCACCCGCCAACACCCGAACTTCTGGATGCCTGCGACAGCCTGGGCATGCTGGTGCTGGATGAAAACCGGTTACTGAACAGCAGCCCTGAATATCTATCGCAGTTGCAAAGGTTGGTGTACCGTGATAGAAACCGGCCCTCTGTTTTCTTATGGAGTATCGGAAATGAGGAATTTGGTATCCAGGGTACTCCCTATGGCAAGAGAATTGCCATGACCCTGATAAATAAATTGAAGATTTGGGATCCCACCCGCACTTGTACTTATGCTTCTGATCTGGGGAATGTATTTCCCGGGGTAAATGAGGTTATACCTATTCGCGGATTTAATTACCGCCATGCATTGGTGGCCGATTATCACCGGGAACACCCCAATCAACCCGTGATGGGAACTGAAATGGGTAGCACGGTATCAACCCGCGGGGAGTATGCAAGGGATACCATACGAAATTACCTGCCCGATCATGATATGAATGCACCCTGGTGGGCCACCACCGCTGAAACCTGGTGGAAGGTAGCCGCTGCCAATAAATACTGGCAGGGTGGGTTTATCTGGACCGGGTTTGATTATCGAGGTGAGCCTACACCTTTCCGCTGGCCCAATATCAATTCCCATTTTGGGGTGATGGATGTCTGTGGTTTTCCCAAGAACATCTATTATTATTACCAGAGTTGGTGGACTGATAAAGATGTGTTGAACATCGCCCCGCATTGGAACTGGACCATAAAATGGGGCCAGCCCGCACCGGTGATCGATGTATGGGTTAACAGCAATGCAGATAGTGTGGAATTGTTGCTGAATGGAAAGAGTCTGGGCAGGAAAACCATGCCGAGAAACGGTCACCTGCAATGGGATGTGGTTTATGCCCCGGGTACACTTGAAGCTATTGGGTATAAGAAGGGGAGGATACTGAAGGCCAAAGTGGAAACCACCGGCGCTCCGGCCGAGATCGTGCTTACTCCTTATAAAACCACCCTGGTGGCGGATGGACATGATATCAGTGTGATGAAAATCAGTATCATTGATCGGGAAGGCCATGAAGTACCCAATGCAAACAATATGATCCGCTTCCGTATCAAGGGACCGGGAAAGATCATTGGGGTAGGGAATGGGGATCCCAGCAGTCATGAGCCGGATAAATGTACAGATGGGGCTTGGCAACGCAGTGCCTTTAATGGCAAATGCCAGGTGATCGTTCAATCTACCCCGGAGGCCGGGATGATTGAATTTGAGGCTTATTCACCCGGGTTATGGAGTGGGTCTACGGATATCGTTACTGTGCCGGTAGCCAATCTTTCGCCGGTGACCATCGATAAGAATTACCAGGTGACAGGAGAAGGAGCAAAACCACAAACGGCGACAAGTATGTTAGGTGCGGATATTTCTTTTCTACCCGAACTCGAAGCCAGGGGGATAAAATTCAGTGAGAATGGAAAAGAGGAAGACGTTCTGACGATCATGAAAAGACATGGATTTAATTATATAAGACTTCGTGTTTTTCATAACCCATCACTTGACAGTGGGTATTCGCCTGGTAAAGGTTTTTGTGACCTGGCCCATACCCTGGCCATGGCCAAAAGGGTAAAGGATGCCGGAATGAAATTGCTGCTGGATTTTCACTACAGTGATTATTGGGCCGATCCGGGAAAACAATATAAACCCTTTGCGTGGCGCGGACTTTCCTTTGAAGAGCTGAAGAAAGCCCTGCATGATTATACACTCCAGGTCATGAATGCATTGAAAGCACAGGGTACCTTGCCCGATATGGTCCAGGTGGGGAATGAGATCAATCATGGTATGGTATGGCCGGAGGGGAATGTGAGTAATCCTGACCAACTTGCCCAGTTGATCAATGCCGGAGTTTATGCTGTAAAGACAGTGGCACCCTCCACTGTTATATTACTTCATCTGGCCCTGGGAGGTCAGAATGAGGAGACGGTCTTTTTCCTGGAGGAAATGCGCAAAAGGCAGGTGCCTTTTGATGTGATTGGACTTTCTTTTTATCCCAAGTGGCATGGCACATTGGATGACCTCCGTGATAATATGCTGGATTTGATCAACCGGTATGACAAGGATATAATTGTGGTGGAATATTCGGCCAAGAAGGAGGAAGTGAATAAGCTCGTGTTTGAACTAGCGCGTGGAAAAGGGAAAGGCACATGTATTTGGGAACCATTAAGTACCTGGGAATCCATCTTTGATAAGGAGGGAAGGGCAAATGATTATTTGAAGGTTTACGATAAGATCTCCGAAAATTATCTCCGGTAGAATTATCAATCCTTCCCGAATTCGGTATGGATGATCAACTCCGGTCCTCTATAAATACCTTCCCCTTCGCAATTCCGGATTGGCAATTAGTTCCTGATTAAACGGGTCGATCAACAGATCCATTTCCTCCATAGGAATAGCACCCAGTAACGGTTCACTGTTTCCAGGGAGCAGGATAGCGTTGCAAATTGATATCCGGTTGCCAAATCTGACTTTCACCGGTCCAACTACATCCATTTCTTCTGCCTGGTCATGCGCCAATCTGAATCGTTGCCGGTAAGCCACCGGTAATTGCAGGTATTCCTGAATAGTCTCATTAATGGCCAGCAGGATGGATCCGGTATCCACCAGCATTTTTACCCGGATCTGTTTTACTTCCTCTTCCCCAAGCAGTTTCTTTTGTGCCGCGACCAGATCAGCCTGGTTTATCAGTTCGATTTCTGCATAGATCATTCCCATCGATTTGAATTAAAAGTAGTGATTGGAAATTGGTTTTTGGGTTAGGGGTTTACACGATAAGTTCAGGCTATCCCGCCCATCCTTCTCTGTCGAGGCTTCTGTAATGAATCGCTTCTGCCAGGTGTTCGGGTTGAATGGAAGGTGAACAGGCCAGGTCAGCGATCGTGCGGGCCACTTTTAGAATGCGGTCATAGGCGCGTGCGGAGAGATTGAGTTTGGTCATGGCCGATTTCAGCATATTGGCCCCGGCATTATCGATTACACATATTTCTTTCAGCATTTTACTGCTGATCTGGGCATTGCAATAGATACCGGTATTGCCCTGGTATCTTTCGGCCTGGATTTCGCGGGCTTTGATGACACGGGCGCGAATGTCGGAGGAGGATTCGCTGGTACGTTGGGAGGAGAGTTCACTAAAGGCCACGGGGGTAACTTCCACATGCAGATCTATCCGGTCGAGCAGGGGACCGGAGACTTTGTTCAGGTATTTCTGAACTCCACCAGGAGGGCAGGTGCATTCTCTTTCGGGGTGATTGTAGAAGCCACAGGGGCAGGGGTTCATCGAAGCGATCAGCATAAAGGAAGCCGGAAAGTCAATCGCCATTTTAGCGCGGGAGATGGTCACTTTTCTTTCTTCGATTGGTTGGCGCATGACTTCGAGCACGGTGCGTTTGAATTCAGGTAATTCATCCAGGAATAAGACGCCGTTGTGGGCCAGGGAGATTTCACCAGGTTGGGGGTTTCCCCCGCCACCCACCAGGGCTACATCACTGATGGTATGGTGGGGAGAGCGAAAAGGTCTTCGGGAGACCAGGGTCGCGTTTTCCGGTAGCTTTCCTGCCACGGAATGGATCTTGGTGGTTTCGAGGGCTTCGTTCAGACTCAGGGGTGGAAGGATGGTGGGGAGTCGTTTCGCGAGCATGGTCTTGCCCGCACCCGGCGGACCGATCAGGATGGCATTATGTCCACCGGCTGCGGCAATTTCCAGCGCCCGTTTGATATTTTCCTGTCCTTTGACATCTGTAAAATCGATTTCAAAATCATACTGGGCATTGTAGAATTCTTCCCGGGTATTGATCACTGCGGGAAGGATGCCCTTTTCTCCATCGGAGAAAAATTGGATTACTTCTTTAATATGGGTGACGCCATAGACCGGGAGGTTGTTAACGATGGCTGCTTCGCGGGCATTGACTTGTGGAATGATCAATCCTTTAAATCCCTCTTTGCGGGCCTGGATAGCGATGGGCAGGGCACCCTTGATGGGGCGCAGTTCACCATCCAGGCTGAGTTCACCCATGATCATGTAGTTTTCGATGGCTAATCCGTTTTCCAGTTGATCGGAAGCGGAGAGCACGCCTATGGCGATAGGCAGGTCAAAGGCCGTCCCGCTTTTGCGCAGGTCAGCGGGGGCCAGGTTCACAACGATACGGGTACGAGGCATCAGTAGCCCGATTGATTTGATGGTACTTTCCACCCGTTGCATGCTTTCTTTCACGGCGCTATCGGGTAAACCTACCACCACACTTTCTTTTCCGGTAGCCATCCAGTTTACTTCAATGGTGATGGTCCGGGCTTCCACTCCATATACGGCACTTCCATAGGTTTTTACGAGCATGGGGTGAAAGTAGGGAATATGAAAAGGGGTTCTGGAATTGGAGCCGTGTATTTATGGGGAAAATAACAGGGAACGAGGGAGGAAAAAACGTTGACATTGGTTTAGTCGCAAGAGGCGACAAGATGAGAATTCGAAAACCTGAGGTTTCGAATGGCGGGGATCATTCCTGGTGTCATTTTACTCCTTGGCCCAACCACAAGGATTATGACCCATATATTCCTAATCAATAGAGTTACTGTATGGGGTATTGCTCTATCAAACGATAGTTTCCCCGCGCCCCAGCGGGGCGCCCTATCTGTAGCCCCGCGATCCGTCACGATCCCCAGCGCTCCGTAGGAGCGCATGGTGGTGTATGGGTGGGGATGCGTTGGGATGGGAGATTTATCCCGGGGTTGTGGAGGTCCGCCGGTTTCACCGGCGGTTATGAATGGTTCAACCCCGTTGGGGTTGTGAACAACCATGGGTGGGTGTATCCCAATCAGTAGGGCTTGAACTATTTTTTGAAAAGGCAGGCGAAGACCCAGGAGAGCGGGGTATGTAGATAACTCAGGGGAACTGGTCTAGTCGAAAATTAAGCTCTCATTCATTTTATAACGGGTCAATAAGCCTCGGTCTCCCCCCCTTGCCAACAAAAACATGCGCCAGCTAAAACACTGTCCAGATAATATATAACTTTGTTTTTTGCTTTGCACCCGCTGTAATAGTTTTTTTGGCTGCGGTCTGTATTGATCTAGCAAAGGGCAGTTTCCCTGCGCCTCTGCGGGGCGCCCAGTTTGTAGCCCGTGGGTCCAGGGATTTTCCCGCGCTCTGCAGGAGCGCCAGGCGAAGTGGAGGTTTTTTATTTTGGTTATGGGGTCGCCGGAGGCGACAGGAAGAAAATACAAAACCGGAGGTTTCGCATAGCGGGTTCGTCAATTTTTACTTATGTAAATTTGTCCATTATTTGTAAAGTGGTTGGTGACAAAATCAAAGATGGTGAATTGATTGGTTGGATAGCAAAAGAGAATGGCGATAATTATGTAGTTTATTTTGGGATTACCATAGGCAAAAGTGAGTATAAACAATCTAGGTTAGTTGATTACTTAGAAGGGAAGAACAATAAAAAAGTTCCTAATCTCATGAAACTATTAACTGAATTCACTCAATCACTCTTGACTAGGTAGTTTTTAATTTTGGTTATGGGATCACCGGAGGCGACAATCCAGGAATTCCAAACCAGAGATTTCGAAATATGCTTTAACCAGGCAAATAACTATATGAATAACCTTAGCATCAAAGAATTTTACCGTGAAATATGTGGTGAAAATGGCTACCCCTTTGATGACCTGTTTGACAATAAGAATGGGCATGATTTAGGGCATTTTAACGTCTTCGATATTGCAAAGTTCTATAGCAGCAACAAGAAGAAGCAGGAAATGACCTATAACCGAAGACTTTATTATAAGATCAGCCTGATCAAAGGCAAGAACATGGTTGAATATGCCGACAAAACGGTTGAGATTGAAAAACAGGGAATTCTCTTTGCCACACCGAGGATACCATACCGGTATGTACCCCTTGATAAAACGCAAAAGGGTTTCTTTTGTGTCTTTACGAAAGATTTTCTCTCCAAATCAAAAACAGGGGTGAATATTGATGATTTTCCCATATTTCAATCACAAAGCGATTTTATTTACCAATTGGACAACAAACAATTTCTGGCGATAGAGGCCTTGTTCAGAAAAATGGATTTGGAATTATCCTCCGACTACACCTTTAAATATGACCTAATTCGTAACTACGTGCTGGAACTGATCCATACCGGACAGAAGCTTACCCCAATTAAAAGTATGTCGGTCACTACCAATGCAGCCGGCAGAATCACCTCCTTGTTCATTGAATTATTGGAAAGACAGTTTCCAATAGAAAATGAAGCCCAGGTGATACAACTCAAAACTCCTATGGAATTTGCAAACACCCTTGGTGTACACATCAACCACCTGAATAAGGTACTAAAAGAAACGACCGGGAAAAGCACCACCGAAATAATCAACGGCCGTATTGCTGAAGAAGCCAAAATCCTCCTTAAACAAACCAAATGGAATGTTTCTGAAATCGCTTACGCCCTCGGTTTTGAAGAAGTGGCTCATTTTTCAAATTTTTTCAAACGGCATTGCTCCGTTTCCCCCCTTAAATTCAGGAATTGATTGAATTTTGCAAATAGTGGATTGACTGTTGTAAAGGAGTTGTCGGGCGGTTTGCGAGCTTTGTAGTACAAAAACAAAACTACAATCGTGACAATCCATTCAAACAAGGTCGCCCTGGTTACGGGTGGCAGCAGGGGGCTGGGCCGGGATATGGCCATTCGTTTAGCCAAAGCAGGGTTCCAAATAATTATCACGTATCAGAAAAATGCAGTGGCTGCAGACAAGGTGGTAGAGGAGATCGAAGCCCTGGGGCATAAAGCCAAATCCATTTCACTGGATGTGGCCGATTCAAAAGGGTTTGATTCATTTGTAAGTAAAGTTCAGCTTCTGCTAAAGGAAGATTTTAATGGGGCCGATCTAAATGCCCTGGTGAACAATGCCGGTATTGGGACCTATACGAGTATTGCCGATACTTCCGAAGAAGTCTTTGATAACCTCGTGAACATTCACCTGAAAGCGCCATATTTTATCACCCAGAAGCTTTTACCACTTCTATCAGATGGGGCGAGTATTGTTAATATATCCTCTGGATTGGCCAGGTTTAGCTACCCCAATTACGCGCCGTATGCCATCATGAAAGCAGCCGTGGAAAGCTTATCAAGATACCAGGCGCTGGAGTTTGGGCCTAGAAAGATACGCGTTAATACCGTTGCGCCGGGTGCTATTGCTACAGATTTCGGAGGTGGGGCCGTTCGTGACAATCCGGCTATTAACGCGTCTATTGCAAGTAGCACAGCCCTGGGCAGAGTGGGGTTACCCGATGATATCGGTGGGGTGGTGGCCTTTCTGTGTAGTGATGATGCCAAATGGGTAAACGCACAACGCATTGAAGTGGCTGGAGGAGTACATATTTAAGTACCTAATCAAAGCCTCTCCAGCATATCCACTACTTTCTCCCTCTTTAATATCAGATACCCCAGCCGGTCGTTGCTGATGCCTTCACGCAACTGATAGGAAAAAACCAACTGCTCATCAGAAACGCTGGTTTCGAAGTACCTGAAACTGATATTTGGGTAGGTTTTCAACTCCTCGCCGATCTCGTAAAGGTGCGTGGAGAGAATAAACAAGGAGTTCTTGATTTTGATCAGTCCCTTGATCACCGTCAGCGAACACTTCATGGCATCCTGTACATTGGTGCCTTTGAATAATTCATCTATCAATACCAGCCATTTTCGACCGTTGTTGATCTTTTCAATGGTATGCCGGATGCGTTGTACTTCATTGAAGAAATAGCTTTCCCCTTTGGCTATATTATCCACTACATTGATATTGGTGAGGAGGCCATCCATCAGGGTCAGGGTGAATTCTTTGGCCGGTACCCCCATACCCATATGCGCCAGAAAGACCGCGGCCCCCACTGATTTGATCAGGGTGCTTTTACCGGCCATATTGGCGCCGGTAAGAAAGAGGAAATTCTGCTCAGGATGCATATCTACATCATATGCCACGGGGTGGGGGATCAGGATATGGTAAAGCCCCTTGGCCCTGACCGTAGCCGCATCACTTTCAATAAAGCTGGGAAAACTGAGTTGATAGGTCTTCACGGCATGGGCCATGGAATACCAGGCATCCAGCCGGCCAAAAATATCAATCAGTTCAAAAATATTGCTCTTATACCGATTGCGAATCTGGAAACCATAATGGATATAGTCGGCCGGGTAAAGAGGCTGGTCCACTGTCCACCGGGCCAGATCGCCCAGGGCCGGTTCGCGTAGCAAATGAAGGATTCGCTCTGTATAGATCTTGAAAAAGGCCGGTAGATCCACTTTTTCAAACAATAAGCCCAATTGATAGATCCCCCTGAAAAAATCGGCAAAATGCCTGACCGAGTACTTGATCATCGAATAATCTTCCCCATGAAAGGACCGGTAAAAAAAGGCGCTGATTGTGTTAGGGTTTTCCGGAATCGGGTCCAGATTGTAGTCAAAATACTTTTCCATCACCAGCAAGGTTCCGTTGCTGATGCTGGAGGGCCATTCTTCCAGTTTTTCAGACAAGGTGCGGATGATCTGCTGGGTTCCCAGGATCCGCTTCAGGTCGGAATGTGGTTCGTTGAAGAAATATTTTAACCATTCGCGGCCATAGGTGGTATGGGTAAAATCGAGTTTATGAAAAATGGAGAATTCTTCCTCAGGTTGGAAGATGGCTATGTCGTTAAAGGTCTGCTTGTCAATTTGCATGCTGTCGGGTTATCGGTCGAATTGGAGGCGCTGTCCCCATTGAGATTCATTTATCTTCCCATTTCCATAGACCAGGTGCCCATTGACAAAAGTATGGGTCACCGAAGCTGGGAACCGGAATCCTTCCAACGGGCTCCAGCCACATTTATATAGCAGGTTCTCCCTGGTAACGGTAACAGGTTTTTCAAGATCCACCAGTACCAGATCCGCGTGATAGCCTTCCCGTATATATCCTCTTTCCTTTACCTGGAAACAATCGGCTACGGCATGACTCATTTTCTCGACGATCTTCTCGAGGCTGATCCTTCCCTGCTGGTGATAATAAAGCATCAGGTTCAGGGGATGTTGAACCAATGGCAGACCAGCATGGGCTTTTTCATAGGGCTCATTTTTTTCTTCCCAGGTATGCGGGGCGTGATCGGTGGCAATGATATCCAGCCGGTCATCGAGCAAGGCTTTCCAGAGGGCTTCGCGGTTATGCGGAGCCTTGATGGCCGGGTTGCATTTGATCTGGTTTCCCAACTGGGCATAGTCTTCACTGGTAAAATGCAGGTGGTGAACACAAACCTCCGCCGTGATCCGTTTTTGTTTTAACGGAAACATATTGGTAAAAAGGGCGAGTTCCTTCTCGGTACTGATATGCAGGATATGCAGTCGGGTATCGTATTTCTTGGCGATCTGGATCGCTAAAAGCGAGGATTCATAACAGGCTTCTTCATCACGGATAACAGGATGGTCTGCCGCTGTAAGCGGCTCGCCGGTGGCAAGCCTTTTTTCCTTATTGATCCGGATAATGCGTTCGTCTTCACAGTGGGTGGCAATCAGGACTTCGCTTTCCCGGAATATCCTGTCAAGGGTATTGGGGTTATCCACCAGCATATTACCGGTGGAGGATCCCATGAATATCTTAACGCCGCAAATCTCCTTTTTTTTGGCATTGGTCTTTAATACTTCTTCGGCATTATCGTTTCCCGTGCCCATAAAAAAGGAATAATTAGCTACAGAGGACCGGGCGGCAATGGCGTATTTATCCTCCAGCAAATCCTGCGTGAGTGCATTGGGGATGGTATTCGGCATCTCCATAAAGCTGGTGACCCCGCCGGCAACAGCAGCCCTGGCCTCGGTATGGATATTGGCTTTATGAGTCAGTCCGGGTTCCCGAAAATGCACCTGGTCATCAATACATCCCGGGAGTACATATTTTCCGGTGGCGTCGATCTCATCCACCCTGGCTTGTCCGGGGGAAATAACCCCTCCGATCTGTTCGATCCTTCCGTTTCTGATCTGAATATCCCCTTCCCGGATGGAGCCTTCATTCACAATCCTGGCATTCTTTATAATATATTGACCCATATCCCGTTAATTATTTTTCTGAGTATTTCGTGTCTTCCGTGCGCCCTGATTTATCTATCTTGTACCTGGTTTCTAATTCAATATCACATGCAATTTAATCAAAAACGCCCCCTCCTGCTTGTTTTGGCCATATTGGGAATACTCACCTGTGGTTATGGCCAATCCACCTTTTTATCCCAGGGTTCAAAGGATCATATCATCCTGGAAAGGCTGGAAATCAAAGCCCAGAAGGATTCAGTACTGAATTTTTCCAAAAACCGCTATCTCACCCGCCGGTATGCTGCCGGGGCGGTGGCAAGGTGGGAATTGCATACGGGAATGGTCCCACTTTCAAAAACTGACCAGTATAATATCCGTGGCCTGATGGAGGATAATTTATAAGAACTTCCAGTTTGTTTGATGGCCCGATTGGCCAGCCGAAAGCCAATTGGCCGTTTTTTTCAGACCCCTGCCAATCTATATGAAACGCATATCAGGGATTTTGACCTTGTGATCAACCCGGTTATCCAGTTTCGGTACATGAAGGAGAATGGCAACGACGAGACCCTTTTTCAGAATACCCGTGGTATTTCCGTGCGGGGTAGAATTGCCAATAAGATTGGGTTTGCCGCCTACCTGTCGGAAAACCAGGAGCGTGATCCTTTTTATGTGCAGGCCTGGGAGGATAGCTTTAAATCCGTTCCCGGGGGTGGTTACTACAAGAACTTCAAAAGCACCGGGTTTGATTATTTTGATGCCAGGGGGTATATCACTTTCAATGCGGCAAAATACATTGACATCACATTTGGTTATGACCGAAACTTTATTGGGAATGGCTACCGCAGCCTGTTCCTGAGTGATTTTAGCCAGAACACCCTTTTCTTAAAACTCAACACCCGTATCTGGAAATTCAACTACCAGAATATTTTCATGGAGTTGACCCAAACTGAGCCGAGGGCGGCCGACAGATTGTTGAGAAAGAAATACGCGGCGATGCACCACCTGGATGTGCAATTGACCAAGGCCATCAATGTGGGCTTGTTTGAGGGGGTGGTATTTGGAAGAAGCAACCGGTTTGAGTTTGGCTACCTGGTACCGGTCATTTTTTACCGGTCCATTGAACAGCAGAACGGCAGTTTTGATAATTCAGTTGCCGGTATAGATTTCAAAGCCAATATCAGGAAGCAATTCCAGGTATATGGACAGTTCCTGCTGGATGAGTTTAACCTTTCCCAAATCAAGAAGAATAATGGCTGGTGGGCCAACAAGTGGGGTCTTCAGTTGGGGGCCAAGTATATAGACGCGTTTGGCATTGATAACCTCGACTTGCAGGTGGAGCTGAACCGGGTAAGGCCATTTACCTATTCGCACCGCGATTCGGTAGCCAATTATACCCATTATAACCAACCGCTGGCCCATCCTTTGGGTGCCAATTTCAATGAAGTGATTGGAATCGTGAGGTATCAGCCGGCACCAAGATGGACTGTTTTGGGAAAACTGATGAGTTGGAAACAGGGATTGAATGTGGGCGCCCAGAGTTATGGTAGCAATATCTTCCTCCCGAATACACCACCTTTCCGGGTGGGGGATTATGGCTATGAGATAGGTTCCGGCACAGAAGCCAACACCCTTTATGGGTCTTTGCAGGTTTCTTATGAAATACGTCCCAATATGTTCCTGGAAGTGCAGGGGGTTTACCGGAAATTTGACGTTCCTTCTAATTCAGCCCGGAATAGTTCAGCAAAAATTCTCTCCATTGGGATAAGATGGAATGCTTTCAGGAGAGAGTTTGAGTTTTAATTCTGAAAGGTAGATCTACTGTGGATTATCTGAATGGATGAATCCTTCAACCTCTCCTGCAGATCTCTTTTTAAATTGTAATTGATTCCCAATTGAAATTCCTGCGATCAACGTGGTGGCATGAGTAAAAAATACGATTACCTTGTTTGCAAAATCATCCTTTCCAATCTTTAATAATTCGTAATTTCCTTTTCCTCTAAAAAATGCTTTTGCCTTTGTTGTTCAAAAAAGGACCTTGCCAATTCAAGTTCAAGATCTGTTTTTGGGCTTTGGCCTTGTGTTCGATTGGCTTGCATACAATCTTTTTATATAAAATGAACCAAATTCATTGCTCCCAATTCTTGGGGGTATAAAATAAGACTTAAGAATTTTCCCTCGGTCGGATTGTACGAGACTGAGGAATTCAGAAGGCGTCATGACCTCAAAGAAAGGGAGGAGAGCGTTTGATTTCATACTTGATTGCTTATTTTATTGAATTGCTAAGGCTAATTCTCTTTCTGGTGTAAAGATCGAAGAATTAGGAATGCCAGACAATAGCATTTCCACGAGAATTTACCAGGTATTATTGTAGTGTATTCTAACCTTCCAGATGAATGCTAAACATGATCATTCTTGACTGGATACGATCCAGTACATTGGAGTATTTGAGGGATTCATCCCGGCTATGGATATTCCGCAGGCCGTTACTGATCTTTATTTCCGGGGAGAAGATAAAGCTGGGGAAATAAAAATTGAACCCGATACCGGCTTCTACGCCATAGTCGAATTTTTGTAGTTTAACCAGATCATCGGCCCTTTTAGCACGGGCATTAGCGGCCAGGTCAAGGTCAGCTTTTACACCACCTAGCATATATACACGAAAATTACCGATACGGTCGCTGTTAAATTTAATTTGAACGGGAAAAGAGAAAATAACGGATTCGATCTTTTTGGTCACATCTGTACCATCCAGCGGATCGGGATATTTGAGGGTATAGGCGATATTCCGCTGATTGAACATGAGGGTAGGGTTGAAACGGGCTTCAAAACGGTTGGTCAGGCGGCCGGTGGCATGAAGTCCCAATTGAAATCCAACGGCATTCAGGGGTTGGGCCACCAAAACGGTATCGTATTGAAGAAAACGCTCGTGTTTATCGGCGTGAAAACTGGCTTGTTGGAATCCAAGGGTGATACCAAAATAATAGGTTTTGGCATCATGGTCAGGCTGGTTGAGTTCAACCTGTTGGGCGGCAATGGGGGAAAAGGATCCGGAGATTCCGATCAATAGCAGTGCAGGGATCAGCTGACGGACTTCCTTCCATTGTAAATGCAGCATATTCCAAAACTTAGCGGTTTGAATCCTGTCTGGACAAAACCGGTACTCTTTAACAGGTTAATAAAATCGTCCCGATCAGGGAAAGCGGCTGATGATTCTTTCAGGTATTCGTAGGCTTCTTTGTTTTGCCTTAACCAGCGGGCCATTTGCGGGGCCACGATGTTCATGTACAGGTTATAGATTGTTCTGAATCCCGAATTTCTGGGTCTGGAAAACTCCAGCACCACCAGTTTCCCGCCTGGCTTCAGGACCCTTAGCAATTCGCCAAGACCTTTTTCCAGGTTCTCAAAGTTGCGTACCCCAAATGCAACCATTATGCCATCAAACGAAGCATTTGGAAAATTTATTGCCTCGGCATCGCCTTTTAGCAATTGTATATGATTTGCAAGTCCTTCTTTTTCAATCTTTTGCCTGCCTACCTCCAACATCTGGGTGGAAAGATCGATCCCTGTGATCTTTTCGGGTTTTAACAATTTCCAGGTGAGGATGGCCATATCGGCTGTACCCGTGGCCACATCCAGTATCTGTTTGGGGTGGTCTTCGCGGAGACTGCGGATTGCTTTTTTGCGCCAGCCGATATCAATCCCCCCTGATAAAAAGCGATTCATCAGGTCGTAGCGACCGGCAATTCGATCAAACATTTCCTCTACCTGCTCTTTTTTTCCCTTTTCTGATCCGGAAAAGGGTTTGATATGGTCGTGTGGCTGCATAGCGCCGCAAAGTTAGGAGGAAATTATCGGTTATCTTGCAGGGGTTGCGTGGGGGTCGGGTGTTGGAGGACCTCTGACCTCCGACACCCAACCCCCGAATAAAAACCAAAAGATGCAGACCCTCACCGCCAAATACCTCATTTCATCCGCCAACTGGGACCAGTGCCCCAAGCCCGACAAGCCTGAATATGCCTTTATTGGTCGCAGTAATGTGGGCAAATCTTCCCTAATCAATATGCTTTGCAATAACCAGAAACTGGCCAAAACATCGGCTACTCCGGGAAAGACCCAATTGATCAATCATTTTGAGGTGGTTTCAGGAAAAGGGGAGAAGGGGGGAGCCAAGAAATGGTACCTGGTTGACCTGCCAGGCTATGGGTATGCCAAAGTAGCCCAAAAGGACCGGCGCCGATGGGAGCAGATGATTGAAAACTACCTGCGGAAACGGGAGAACCTGGTGAATGTGTTCACGTTGATCGACAGCCGTCATGAGCCCCAGGCCATAGACCTGGAGTTTATCAACCAATTAGGAAAATGGGGCATTCCTTTTTCGATCGTCTTTACCAAAACAGACAAAAATAAACCCGGTGTCACCCAAAGAAACGTCAATGCCTTTCTCGACCGGATGAAGGAAGAGTGGGAAGCGTTGCCACCCTGGTTCCTCAGTTCGGCGCTTACCCAACAGGGAAGGGAAGAAATTCTGGATTTTATTAATGACTTAAACCACGCGGAGAAATAATATCCACAACAGGTGGATTGGGGTTCATTTTGTGGAAGTATTTGGGCTTATTTGAGTATCTTGCCTTCGGATTTAACCTTCATATGAAAAGAATATTCTCTGAAAAGATCCTCGTTCTTGCCCTTTTTGGGATCGCTTTCCTTCTTTTTTATGTGGCCAATGAGGACGCTAAGAAATTAGGAGTGCTTCAGAAAACCAGCTCCAGTCCATCGCTTTTCATGTCTAATCAGGCAACAAGTCCTTTGCCCGGTCAAAATACCGGGAACCTTACTCGTTAATTTTCTGTTCCCGGTCAGTTCACGATCTTGTTCGCACAACTGCTGCTGGCAAAAGCCTCCGGTTTGGCTTTGAAGGCAAAACCCATACCCAGGATATAACCCATGGCTTCCCGCAGGGCATCATTGCTTTTGAACTGCGGGTTGGTATTAATATCCGCATGCACTTCCATGTCCACATTGTAAAGGGTGAACAGATTACAAAGTTCATACGCGATCTCAATACTCCTGGCCACTTCGGTCAACATTCTTTCCTTGATGGTGAAAACCTGGCGGGTCTTGTCGTTATGGATAAACATAAACCCTCCATGGCCTTCCCGGAGGAAGACGATGACGGTGGCAAACTCGGTATCCTGACCCTTTACCTGGGAATCAGTTCCGATACAAACCTTTAAGCGGAAGCCTTTTTCCGTTTCACGCCGGATCGCGTTTTCAACGGCCTGGTAGATGGGGAGATCAATGGTATCGCCATTAAATTTTCTCCAACGCATAGTAAAGAGGTTTTCCTAAGTTAGGAAAAAACCTCCGCATTCCGGGATTATTGTCGGTTAAAAAATCGTGATTCCAAAAGCAAAGGGCTAAAAGTGAAACACTTTTAGCCCTTAATTATAGTGAGCTGACGGTATTACTGACGAAAGAATTTATCAACCCATACCTGGCCATTTCCGGTGAACTGAATGAGGTACATCCCGGAAGAACCATTTCCTGTTTCAATGGTATTAAAGCCCTTTTGGACCTTTCCGGAGCTGATGGAACGGCCATTGAAATCAATGACCTGGTATTGGAATTCATCAGGACTGTTCACTGACAAGGTTGATCTCACCTGGTTACCAATCAATGTTGGCTTTTTCAATGTGCCCGAACGCAGGATGATGGTATTGGAGTATTCTTTCCGGCCCGATTCCAGGGTGGCCATGATCCGGTACTGGATCGATTTGTTTTCATTAAAGAACCAACTATGGTTTCTTTTTTCCGGACTGAGGTTAACCAGTGTCTTAAACTGTCGGCCATCGGTGGAGTAAAGGATGGTCAGTTGGGAAACAGGCTCATCAGCCTGCATGACCCATTCCAGGTTATGCAGGTTCTGATCAGCCGTACCATTAAGACGAAGGTCTCGCATGGGCAATAAGGTTCCATCAATAAAGCCAGCCTGTAGCGAGTAGGAGCCCAGGCTGCCATAATCGGTGGCATACATGTTTCCGTCGCCGTTTACACTGATATAATAAGTGCCAGCAGACAGGATGGTATCAATCAGGGAGCTAAGCTGGTTTCCGGGATTATAGGTGCCAAGTGCATTGAGGTATTGGTCGTAAATGACCACATTCATGTCGAGGTCGGAACCCGCATTTCCGGTTCCAACATTGTATGGAATGGCATCCAGCGTAAAGTTTCCAAAATCGGTAAGGGTGAATTGGAAGTAGTCAACATCGCTGGTTCTTTCCACCACGCCATTGATGGTGAAATTTCCGGAAACATCAAAATTCAGCGCAGTTGAGGCGCCAAAATTGTTTCCATTATCATCGGCCCGGTAGCCAAACCCATTGTAGCTGCTGGTGATCACATCAAGGTCTGATTGGAGACTCGCACAGCCAAAGGAGTTTGGTCCATTATGCCATACGGTCATATTCTGGTTATACCCGGCGCCCATGATGGGAGCCCAGCCAATTTCGCCGGTGCCCTGGCCCCAGTTGTATTCCGAAGTTTTGAAGCAACCAACATCATAGGAGCTCTGGTGACGAAGACCTACAGTATGCCCGGCCTCATGGGAAACCGCTTCCGAAATATTTTTGATATTATACCCAAACAGGGAGGAGAATACAAAGCACGGTGTGCCATCACCCCATTTAAAAGAGTTAACATAGGCCACACCCCCGGCTCCGCTTCCATACCATTCATAGGAGGAAGTAATGATCACACGCATGCGGCTGGTAGCAGGGGCGGCCGTGTATTTGGCTTCTTCCGTGGTGATATTGATATTGAAAGGACGATAATCTTCGGCTACCCGGTTAAAAACCTCGGTGATCTGGGTATTGGTAAGTCCGGAAGGGTTAGCGGCAAAAGGACCTGAAAAATTCCAGACTGTTCCGCTAACATACATGCCGTCAAAATCCAGCAGGATGGTGGCGGAAGAAGAGGGGTAGCTGTTGAGTACCGGCACCTGGGCTATAGAAGAGACCAGGTGCGCGGTCAACAGGGCAGTGAGTACGGTTCGTAAAAGGCATTTCATAGTAGTACTGGTTGCGTTTTCAGAGGGTGGGTAAGGATCAAAAACGGACCTTGCTGTCGATCATTCGTTGATCAAATCATAAAAACCTTTTTTGATAAAAAAATACTCATTCTTTTCCTGCACCAGTTCATAGGCATCCTGGTGCTGGAGACTGATGATACGACCGGTAAACCGGATCGAACCATCGGCCGCCGTTATGCGGGCGATGTGCAGGAGCGCGCCATTGAAATTAGTCGAACGGATCGCTACCGAACGCATCGTACTGTCGCCTTGCTTGGAGGTGGAAGTCACCACACCTCGGATATCCAATCCGTTTCCGATTGACCGGTTTACACGCTGATCTTGTTCAACGAGCAAAAACGATTCAAGAGTAGAAACAGGACAGGGAATGCGGGTGGGAAGTTGGGTAAACAGGTAGGGCTTGGTTAAATCCGGTTCCCGAACCGGCAGTGATTTTTGATCCTGCGCGGAAAGGATCATGAAGAAACAGACACCAATAAAGAGGAATGCGCCCCTTATCAGGTTTTTCATTGTTTGGATTTTTAATAATAACGGATTTTTGAACAGTAAATTTTATTACTGTTGCTTTCAGTGGGGACGGATTTCAAAATTGAGTATTAATTTTTTAAAATGCAATGATTTACCCTTAGCATTTTTGAAATTCAGTAATAGTAGGATAATGCTATTGGGATAATTACGTGGGAGTAATGCTAAGTAAGTGTAGGATAAGCCCGATTAATATTGACCGGTAGCTAACATTACAAGGGTGCAGGCTTCTATTGTTTGAATTCCCTGCTGATTGGCCAGAGTCTCCAACTCTTCATTTTCGGTACCCGGATTAAAGATGATGCGCCGGGGCTTAAGCGATAGGATATAGTCGTAGTACTCTTTCTGATGACCCGGGTTTAGGTAAAGTGTAACGGTATCAATATCCGCAACCGGGATTTTTTCATTCCCGATAACCGTATCGCCGACAACAGTTTTCTTTTTGCCAATGGCCTCAACCGGGTGCCCATGCGATTTCAATCGCTGCAGGGCCAGGTAACTATACCGGGACGGGTTATCGGAGGCGCCAAGGATGAGGGTCTTTTTCATGTGGCAAAACTAACCATGATTTTTTAAAAACCGGGCGGCATAGGTCATGCGGCGGATAAATTCCCGGAAAACAATAATCGCAAGACCAACCAGGTACACACTCAACACGATGGGATTGAGCAAGGGACCAAGAAAAATCGCAGGAATGAGTAGCAGGTTGCAAATGATCGCCAGCATGATCACCTGGCCAAGGAATTCAAATGCCTGTTGTTTTTTTAAGAAGGCGGATAGGGCTATCCAAAAAGCTATAAGCACAAAGAAGAACACTTGGAAATCCACCTGTGAAAATGAAAATACCGGCAGCCTTTGCCATAGCGCATGGACGGGGGGCAGCATCAGTATGCTGAACAATAATCCCAATAAGAGAAACAACACACGATACCGGATATTAAAAGAAGGAGAACAGTCAATTTCGCCCTTTCCACACGCGGTAGCTACGATAACCTTCCGGTTGTAGGAAATGAGTTTGTATAATTTGCGGAGCAGGAAATTCAAACCAGGCAAATTCCCTGCTTTTTTTATCCAGGGCATCCTGCGACCCAGCACCTCGAGCAAGGCGTCAATACCATAATACACCGTGCCCGTTTCTTCATTGATCAGGGGGATTTCATTACTGCCCCGCACAAAATCGATCCTGGACAACAGGTCATCAGGTAATTCGGAAAATGCCCGTCGTTCCTCCGGGGCCAGCAAACCGGTTTTAACAAACAGGTTGGTATAGCATACACAGAGGGGGCAATGATCATCATATATTAAAATGCCCTTTTTCATATAGTGGGTTATTTAAAGAACTTTACCAGGTTGCCAACAAACCAGTTCTCCTCCGCTTTGATCATCACATCCAGGGTGCGGTCTGCCTGCTGACCGAGTTTCTTTATCCCGCTTACAGTATCCAGAAAGGTTTTCACCTGCTTGTCCTTTTTATCCCCCTCCACCAGCTCCAGCTTATTCAAAAGTTCCAGCATAGGCTCCAGTTCCCGCTTCTTTCTTTCCTTGACGATCTGCTTTACCACTTTCCAAATATCTTTTTCCGCGCTAAAATATTCCTTTCTCTCCCCGGCTTTGATCACCCTTTCCACTAAACCCCAGTTGATGAGTTCACGGATATTCATGTTCGTGTTACCACGACTTATATTAAGCTCATCCATGATATCGTCTTGTGTCAGCGGATCAGGACTAACCAAAAGCAGGGCATGGATCTGTGCCATGGTGCGGTTAATACCCCAGTGGGTACCAAATCCTCCCCAGCTACTGATGAATTGTTGTTTGGCTTCTGTGAGTTTCATGGAGTAAAGGTATGGATAGTTATTGAATTTTCAAAATAATTTGAAAGAAGAAGGGGGGGTGAATGGTGAATAGTGAATGGTGAATAGGTGAATAGTGAATGGTGAGTAGGTGAATGGTGAATAGTGAGTAGTGAATAGTGAGTGGTGAATAGCAAATAGACAATTACCAACATATCCATAATTCCCTCATTAGGTATTTTCATTGGCCCCTGCGGGGCCCCCTATTTGTAGCCCGTAAAAACAGAGATTTCACCAGGCTCCGGAGGAGCCTCCTATATTTGGGTAAAATTTTGTTTCAAATTTTCGATTTAATAATGTTCAATCGATATTTTTTTAGGAGACCCCTCCGGGGTCTTGGGGGAAACCCTGCTGATGGAGGCTACAAATAGGGGGCCCCGCAGGGGCCAATGAAAATACCTAATGAGGGAATTATGGATATGTTGGCAATTGTCTATTTGCTATTCACCATTCACTACTCACCACTCCCCTCCTCACCACCTCCCCTCAGGGCAATCCAGTCGCTTTTCGCGTCGGGAGCCGGTGATGTCTTTGGCCCGGAGGATGATGGCAAAATACCCGCCACCCCGGGTGATCTTTTTTCGGGAAAAAATATTGGCCCAGTTGTGTACCCCAAATAGAACGGGGCCGAGCCGGAAGGCGCCGCCAATCCAGAACTGGCTGCGGTTGTTGACGTACATGGGAAGATAAAACCCTTTTCGTTTGGTTTCCCACCGCGGCGTGATGGTTACCTGGTTGATATCCCTGACCCGGATATTGTCTTTGATAGGTAGTTTGGAAAGGTCAACCGATAATTCCGCATTGACAAAAAAGGCATCGGTGATAAAACGGTCCACATTCAGCACCATACGCGCCGGGTGATTGATGCGGTATTTCCCTTCATAAGTGCCGTAGAATTGGTAAATGGCGGAAAGACTGTCTTTTAAATTCTTCAGTGTTTTGGTGGTTGAGTCAAAACTCCGGTCAAGTCGCAGGTCGGTAATATTGGGCAGGATACTGCTAACCGCTGTGCTGTATTTTCCGAAATGGTATTGGGCATATCCCAGGTCAAGAAAAGACAGTCCTATTTTCCAGTCATAGTCAAAATAGCTTTCTTCCGTGGCAGGGGTTTCCGGGGCCATCGGTTTGATCAGTAATTCAAGCCCGATATCCGCCGAGGCGCCGCTTTCGGTAAACGAGAAAAAGCTACCCAGGTTGCCACCCATGCCTTTGTTTCCATCCCAGCGGTCGAGGTTAGAGGAATAGCCCCAGTTTACTTCAGCGCTGTTAACACGGTATTGCAGGGGGTTGGTAGCAGGTATCTGTTTGTATTGTCCATTTTCAATATTGGCAAATATCCCGGCCAGACCACGGTTCCCTTTTAAGGTGATGCCGCCATTGAGGCGAAGGAATTCATCTTCGTAAATGGTACGGGCATAAGAGAGATAGATTTCTGCCCAACTGCTGGATACCATATTGGCATTATACACCCTGTTGGGGTCATTCATGCCAAAGAATTCGCCAAACCTTTTTATGGTATCCACATAGTTGTAGGCGGAGGATTGGGCATCGGTATAGGAACGGATATTCAGCCCAAAGGCAATGGCGCTTTTTTTATTTAGCCCGATTCGTCCGTTTAGCAGGTTGAGATCGGCGTTCATGGCGCCATAGCGTTTAAAATCACCTTCCCTGACAAGGTATTCTGAATTAGCCGGATTGGACAGTAGGGAGTATTTAAATACATCCACCACATTGGTGTAATGCTTATCCTGAAATCCAAACAGGGTGAGGTCCCATTTCACCGGTACATTGACAATGGAAGCGGGGTTATTATGCACATTGAGTGAACCGGTATAGGATGAACCATTGACGGCCGTATAATGCTGGCCCACGCCATGCAGCGACAGTAGCAAGCCTAATATGACCAGGGATTTTTTCACCTATACCAGCATCCGGAGAGGCTCTTCCAACAGGGATTTCACTGTTTGCAGGAAGGCGGCACCGGTTGCGCCATCCACCACACGGTGGTCACAGCTCAGGGTCACCTTCATGATATGACCTGGAACCACGGTTCCATTCTTCACTACCGGCACTTCGTTGATAGCGCCAATAGCCAGGATACAGGAATCCGGGGGGTTGATAATGGCCGTAAATTCATCAATGCCAAACATTCCCAGGTTTGAAATAGTAAAGGTATTTCCTTCCCAATCGGAGGGTTGCAGTTTTTTATCCTTTGCTTTTTGGGCAAACCCTTTTACCTCAGTGGCGATCTGTGAAAGTGATTTTCCGTCTGCAAACCTTACCACGGGAACCAGCAGCCCATCTTCAACGGCAACAGCTACTCCAACGTTCACGTGGTGGTTCTTACGGATATGGTCACCCATCCAACTGCTATTGACAGCCGGATGCTGTTTGAGCGCCAGGGCACAGGCTTTTAACACCATGTCGTTAAAAGAAATCTTGACAGGGGCCACTTCATTGATTTTTGCACGGCTTTCTACGGCTTTCCCCATATCAATGGACATGGTCAGGTAAAAATGCGGGGCGGTGAATTTGCTCTCAGCCAAACGTTTGGCAATGACCTTACGCATTTGAGAAACCGGTACATCCTCAAAACTCACCTGACCGGCCGGAACCGTAACGGTAGTGGCGGCAGCCGGGGCCGATTTGGCCGGGGTCAAGGGTTGTGCTTTGAAATTATCTATATCTGCCTTGACGATCCTGCCTCCGTCGCCGGAGCCATGAACGGCGTTGATATCAATTCCTTTTTCGGCGGCCAGCTTCCGGGCCAGGGGAGAGGCTTTTACCCGGCCATTTTGATGGGATTCCTGAACGGGAGCGGCTTCCGATGTTTGGGCTGCCACAGCGGTTTCCTTGGTGGCCGAAATGGCTGAAGCCACAGCAGCGCCACCTTTCACCGCGGCAACGATGGCCTCCACATTCACTTTCCCTTTTTCACCAATGATGCAAAGCAGGTCATTGACCGCGATCTTCTGACCCTTTTCAGCGCCTACATATAATAATGTCCCGTTTTTATAGCTTTCCAGCTCCATGGTGGCTTTGTCGGTCTCGATTTCCGCCAGGAGTTCCCCTTTTTTAACGGGATCTCCCACTTTTTTAGCCCAGGATGCGATCACTCCATCGGTCATGGTATCGCTTAACCGGGGCATCAGCACCACTTCATCCATTTTAGAAACGTCAAGCGCGGGTGTAGTGGCTACAGAAGCAGGGGCGGGAGCCGCAGGGGCTGCTTCTTTTTTGGCGGCTGGTTTGGCAGCGCCTTTATTGTTGCCTATAAGCCCGGAAATATCCTCACCGGGGTTACCTACAATAGCGAGCAGGTCATCCACCTGGAGTTTCCCGCCTTTTTCGGTTCCAATATGCAGCAGGGTACCATCTTTATAGCTTTCCAGCTCCATGGTAGCCTTATCAGTTTCGATCTCTGCCAGCAAGTCGCCTTTTTTAACCGGATCACCCACTTTTTTGTGCCAGGCCGCGATCACACCTTCCGTCATCGTGTCACTCAGCCTGGGCATTAAAATCGTTTCAGCCATGTAAAGCAAATTTTGGCCGAAATTAAGATAAAAAAGGGGAAATCAGTTCGCTGCCACCCCCGACTGTTTATCCCGGTTTTTCCTTATTTTGATGGCTCATCTTATCTGAAAATAAGGCGTATGCAAAAAAAGCCATTATACCCCCCTAATCCTTCCCATGTACCGGAATCTGTTACCAAACCATCCCCGCAGTTTCGTCGTGAGGTTGGCAAGGTTATGGGCAACCTGGTGCTGTTTTTCCTGGTCTATTTCCTGTTGATCCTGGCTGCCCTGGGTTTGGCCGTTGTTTGTGTGTATGGTGGTCTGCTTCTTATGGCCACCCTCACCCACATGTTGATCATTCTGGTGGGGGCCGGCATAATGGCCATGGGCGCCCTGGTTTTCTTTTTCCTGATCAAGTTCCTCTTCGCGGTTAGCCGGGTTGACCGATCTGGCATTACCGAAATTACCGAAGAAGAGCAGCCTCGCCTGTTTGCCTTTGTCAGACAACTGGCCCGGGACGTGGGTACCCCATTCCCCAAAAAAATATACCTGTCACCAGATGTCAACGCCGCCGTATTTTACGATTCCAGCTTTTGGAGCATGTTTCTCCCCATTAAGAAAAACCTCCAGATCGGTATGGGGCTGGTCAATGCCATCAATGTCAGCGAACTCAAAGCCGTAATCGCCCATGAGTTTGGCCATTTCTCCCAACGAAGTATGAAGCTTGGCAGTTTTGTCTATAATGTGAATAAGGTAATCCACAACATGCTGTATGAGAATACAGGCTATGTCAACACGCTGAATGCCTTTGCCCGGGTAAGTGGGGTCTTTACTTTTTTTGCCCATATTACCATCGGCATCGTTAAAGGGATACAATCCATACTCCGGGGTATGTACGGACTGGTAAACAAAGGGTATATGGGACTTTCCAGGGAAATGGAATTTCATGCCGATGCCGTGGCTGCCAGTGTCAGTGGAAGTGAAAGCCTGGTGTCCGCCCTGCGCCGTGTTGAACTGGCAGATACCTGTTACCAGGAAGTAATCAGGCATTGCAATGAACTCATTCCTCAAAAAAAGAAAATAGCCAGCCTTTTTGATGATCAGCAAGTCGTGATCCGGCACCTGGCCCAGGAGAATAAGCTGGACCTGCACAATGGCCAGGTGATCATTACCGACCAGTTTTTTAACAACCAATTAAAAAGCCGGGTAAACTACAAGGACCAATGGGCCTCCCACCCCCTGCGAACGGAAAGGGAAAGTCACCTGCGAAAATTGGGCATTG
>JAYRZH010000029.1:0-29905 GCA_041916555.1 Chitinophagaceae bacterium
ATTTCAATACTATAAATTTCACAACAGGTTTCTGAAACTAAAGAGTTTTACCCGTCAGGATAAATACCAGAATAAGTATTACCTCACCGGTAAAAAGGGGTTTGACCAGGCGGTTACCGATGATGGGGTCTTTTTTGATGATAACCGTGTTCAGGTTTACTCCTTTCGGTTTATGGAAAAAGGAAAGGTGGCCAAAGTGAATTGGGTCTCGGAGTACACCGACGGAAAGTACCTGACCCGGAATTTCTTTCATGAGCCCTTTGCCGTGGTGGAGAAGGTGCTGGAATATGAAGTGCCTGATTGGTTGGATATTCAGTTTGTAGAAAAGAATTTCCAGGGGTATAAAATTGAGAAATCCAGAAAACCGTCTGGAAAGTCCACCATTTATTCCTTTAAAGTAAAAGAGTATCCCGCGCTGAAAAGCGAATCCGATGACCTGGGTATTGCTTATACCCACCCGCATATCCTCACCCAGATACGTTCTTTTATGAACGGATCAGAAAAGGTCAGTGTATTTCAGAATACAGGTGACCTGTATAAATGGTATTCCCAGTTATACAAAATGGCCGGCAATGATGTTTCCTCCCTGAAATCGCAGGTGACACAGATCGTGGCCAATAAGAAATCGGATGAGGAAAAGATCAAAGCCATCTACTATTGGGTGCAGGATAATATCCGGTACATTGCCTTTGAAGATGGCTATGCGGGGTACATTCCGGAAAGCGCTCAGGAAGTGTATTCCGGGAAGTATGGAGATTGCAAAGGCATGGCCAACCTGCTGACTGAAATGCTAAAGCTGGCAGGCTATGATGCGCGGTTTACCTGGATAGGAACAAGGCACCTGCCTTATGACCATAGCATCCCGGTGATGTGTGTGGACAACCACGCCATTACCGCACTGTATTTCAAAAACAAGGTCTGGTTTCTGGATGGCACGGAGAAATACACGCCTTTTGGGGAGGATGCCTATCGAATACAGGGGAAATCAGCCCTGATCGAAAAAGGGGATGCTTATGAAGAAGTAAAAGTGCCCATGAGCAAAGCGGCGGATCATGTGATCAGGACCACGGCTACCCTCCAACTGGACCAAACCTCTATGAAAGGCCATGTGAAATTTACCCTGACCGGAAATGAGCGCAAGGATTTTCATCAACGTTATCAGGAGATGCCCACCTATGCCCAGCAGGATTACCTGAAAGACCTGCTTGAATTTGGCAATACCAATCTCAAAGCCTCCCAGATCAAGACCAGTGATCTTGCCAACCGTGAACTGCCGGTGGTTATTGAAGGGGATATTGATTTTTCAAATAATATTAATACGATTGGCAACGACCAATATGTGCATATCGATTTTTTCCCAAAGGACCTGAGCCGTTATATGCCCACGGACACTCGTCAAAAAGGATATGATTTTGAATCGGTGTTTGCCTTTGAAGATGAGTTGGAACTCGTGCTCCCATCGGGTAGAAAATGCATTGATCTTCCAGAAAAACTGGAGATCGACCGACCTGGTTTTTCCTTTTCCGGACAGTATGAAACTATTGGGAACAAGGTTAAACTTAAAAAAACCCTTACGATCAAGGAAAGCGCCATTCCCGCCGATCAGTTGCCCGAATGGAAAAAATTCCTCGAAGCCATCCAGGAATTCAATAGCTATCTCCTCACCATTACCAAAAGCTAACCGAACTATATGAAAGCCTTTCGTTACCTGTCACTCGCAATATTGCTTGTTTTCCTGGCCACCGGTAAATCACTGCAGGCCCAGGAAATGATCGATGAAGATTTTCTTGATGTCCTCTCCACCAATGTTAAGGAGGTGTGGGATGAAAAGGACAATGACTTTTCCGTTACCAAAGCGCCGGCCAAATGGGTGGATGAATCCGCTGTGGCCATTGCCTATAAAAAGCATATCCTGTTTGATAAAAAAAGATCGGGTCTGCTGGGGGGTAAAGAAAAACTGGTGCTAGTGGAAAGAAAACATATGAAAGTGATTTTGCAGGACCGGCAGGCCGTCAACGATTTCTCGGAGCTGTATTTTCGGTATAGTTCAAAGATGGATGGATTTGGCGCGGTGGTTTATAAGACAGACGGCACGCGAAAGGATATTCCGCTGATCCGCGCTGTCAGCATTGAGGACAATGACAATGTACCGGAGTTTTTCAAAAGTTTTTTTGATCAGAATGTAAGCAACCGGAACGAATACTATAAGGTGCCGGTAGCCGATCTGCTTCCCGGGGATATCCTGGAATTTGTTTCGGTTACAAGCAGTACCCTGGATGTAAAGAAGACGCCTTATTTCACCTTTGACCCACAGTATGAGCTCTGTCAGAAAGTAATGCCCCTGATGGTCCACAAGATCCTTATTGAAACCGATAATAATTCCTTTATCACGGCCAGGAGCATCAATGGAGCGCCGGATTTTCAGCCATCCGCTAATGGGGATTTCACAGTTTACTCCTGGGTGGATAAGGACCGGGACCGGTTAAAGGACGCCAATTTTGTAAATGAATACCTGGTATTACCCATGGTGAAGTTTCAGATCATTTATACCGACGGACGTGATATTAAATCGCTGTTTGCGGGTTCAAAAGGGCAGATGCGGTCCAGTTTCAGTGAAAAGGAGATCGGGGAAAAGGCCTACGCCAATTACCTGACCACCGGTAGAACCGGTGTGTATGGGGCTTCGGCTACGGTAGATATGATAGGTACCGGATTATGGACAAAGCTCAAGAATAATGGGGGCAAGGATGTGAACGAAGAGGATTTTATTCGGCAGGCTTATTATTATATCCGTCATACTCAGGTTTTCAACAGTTATTACTATTCCGATCAGCAGTTTGTTTACCTGATGGCCAAATTGCTGGGTGAGCGCAAGATCGCTTCGGAAGTGGTGGTGACTACCCCCAACAACCTTACCATTCCGGCCAATCTACTTTTTGAGTCGGAACTGGCCTGGTGCCTGCGGGTCAAGAACAAATTCATTTTCAAAGCCACCGAACATTCCAACCTGTATGATGTGGATGAGAGGTTTACCGGCAATGAAGCCTATGTGCTGTCGGCCAACCCCAAGAACCTGCCAGAAAAGATCAGGATACCGGATGCAAAGGCAGATGACAGCAAGGGACTGTTTCAATGCCAGGTGGTGCTCGACAGTTCAAAGAAATGGCTGAATGTGATCCGTACCTCCGCCTACACAGGTATCCAGAAGGAAAGAAACAGCGGATATGCGTTACGATTCACCCCTTATATGTTTACGGATACACGAACCTATTTTGGGCCCGATGATATGGATGGGATTCCCCAGAAATACGCGGATCAGTTTTACCAGCAGAAAAAGGCCATTACCGATGAGTTCAAGGAGCGCAAGCCGGAGTATATGAAAGAGCAACTGTCGCGGGAATTTGACGGCCCGGTTACCTACCAGGGGTTTGATATGGTGGCAGAGGGGCGCAGCTATAAAAAGCCGGAATTGATGTTCAAGGAAACCTTTCAGGTAGGCGGACTGGTGCGCAAGGCAGGGAAAAAGTTTCTGGTCAACCTGTCCGGACTGATGGGCGGGCAATTGCACCTGGGTGAAGATGACCGAACCAGGGAATTTGATGCCGATCTTCGCTATCCCCGCAAACTCAGGTGGCAGATCAATTTCACGATACCGGCGGGATATACGGTAGAAGGATACAACGAATTGGCCACCAATGTGGAAACCGAGGCAGGATCATTCATTACCTCCGCTACATTGAAGGATAATGTGCTCACATTGGATATTCAAAAAATTTATAAACTGAGCCAGGTAAAGCGTGAAAACTGGAAGCAGGTATTGGCCTTTGTGGATGCCGCGGGTGCCTTCACCAACCGACTGATTTTGTTGAAACCGGCTCAATAACTTTATTTCGGAATTTTGAACCCGCCCCCTTACCTTTGCGGCCTGAAAATTAACCTCTTTACAATTTTACTTATATGGCAAAAGCTGGTAAGGTAAAACAGATCATTGGAGCCGTTATCGACGTGCAATTTGACGGCAAACTCCCTGAAATTTATAACGCATTGGAACTCAAGAGACCCAATGGCGAAGTACTGGTGCTTGAGGTACAGCAGCACCTGGGGGAAGACAGTGTCCGTTGTATTGCGATGGATGGTACGGAAGGACTTGTTCGCGGGTTGGAAGTAGTGGATACCGGAAACGCGATAGCCATGCCTACTGGTGATGCCATCAATGGCCGTTTGTTTAACGTAACAGGTGACCCCATCGATGGTTTGCCTCCCGTTCCCAAAGCTGGTGGACGCCCCATTCACAACAAGCCTCCCACCTTTGAAAACCTTTCCACTTCTACCGAGGTACTATTCACCGGTATCAAGGTAATTGACCTGATTGAGCCCTATGCCAAGGGTGGTAAGATCGGTTTGTTTGGTGGTGCGGGTGTAGGTAAAACCGTATTGATTCAGGAATTGATCAATAATATCGCCAAAGCCTATTCCGGTCTTTCTGTATTTGCCGGTGTGGGTGAGCGTACCCGTGAAGGGAATGACCTAATGCGTGAAATGATCGAAGCCGGTATCATGAAGTACGGCGATAATTTCAAGCACAGCATGGAAAATGGGGGTTGGGATCTGAGCAAGGTGAATATGGAGGAACTGAAAGATTCCAAAGCCACGTTTGTATTCGGACAGATGAACGAGCCTCCCGGAGCCCGTGCCCGTGTGGCCCTTTCCGGTCTTACCATCGCCGAATATTTCCGGGATGGAGATGGACAGGGTAAAGGAAAAGACATTCTCTTCTTCGTAGATAATATCTTCCGTTTCACCCAGGCCGGTTCAGAGGTATCAGCCCTGTTGGGTCGTATGCCTTCCGCGGTAGGTTACCAGCCAACGCTGGCCACTGAAATGGGTCTGATGCAGGAGCGTATCACTTCTACCAAGAATGGTTCGATCACATCCGTACAGGCCGTTTACGTACCGGCGGATGACTTGACCGACCCCGCTCCGGCCACTACATTTGCCCACCTGGATGCCACCACCGTATTGTCTCGTAAGATCGCTGACCTTGGTATCTATCCGGCTGTGGATCCCCTGGATTCCACTTCCCGTATCCTTATGCCACAGGTTGTGGGTGATGCTCACTATGAGTGCGCCAACAAAGTAAAACTGATCCTTCAGCGCTATAAGGAATTACAGGATATCATCGCCATCCTTGGTTTGGATGAACTGAGCGACGAAGATAAAATGACCGTGTCCCGCGCCCGTAAAGTGCAGCGTTTCCTGTCTCAACCCTTCCACGTGGCCGAGGCCTTCACAGGCCTGAAAGGGGTACTGGTTCCCATTGAAGAAACCATCCGCGGGTTTAACATGATCATGGATGGGGAAGTAGATGATTATCCGGAAGCAGCCTTCAACCTGGTGGGCACTATTGATGACGCCATCGAGAAAGGGAAGAAATTACTGGCCGCCGCACAAGGATAAGCGAATCGTCGGAAGTCAGATTTCCGATGTCAGTATTGCAGACTTCGGACCCCGGCCTCGGACAATTTTGGGAATCCTATTCGTTGTGATAATTAAATAGAAAATGAACCTCGAAATACTTACTCCGGAAAAAAAGCTCTTCAGTGGTGAAGTGTACGGTGTGCAAATGCCGGGCATCAGTGGAAGCTTTGAAGTATTGGAGAAACACGCTCCCCTTGTCAGCGCCCTTAAGGCCGGCAAGGTGAAAGTGTTAAAAGACAAGCAAAACCACCTGGCTCATTTTGAGATTCAGGGTGGGTTTGTGGAAGTGCTGAACAACCGCGTCACTGTACTCGTGGAAGGCGCAAACGCTATTGAATAAAAAAACCTGATCCCCGGAAGATATTACGTAATTGGACGGAAAACCCAATTGGTCCATGATTGATGACAAGACTGACCTCCCCTCTGGGGAGGTTTTTTTATAACCACTAATTGAGTTGTGGGTCGATGGGGAAATTGATCAGCATTTCATAATCACCACCCAGGTGGCGGAGTGAATCCTTCCAGATCTCTTTTTCTTCGGGATGAAAGATGAGAGAAGGTGCGGCCTCAACAGTAAGCCATGATTTTTCATTCATTTCATTCTGCAACTGACCCTCACTCCAGCCAGAATAACCGATATAGAAGCGGATCTTATCATGGTCAAGGGTGTTCTTCCGGATCATGTCGATCACCTGGGCAAAATCACCACCCCAATATACGCCGCGGATGATCTCAATACCACCAGGTATTTCTTCCGGGCACTGGTGAAGGAAATGGATGGTGTCTAATTGAACTGGACCGCCATAATAGACAGGTATGGGGTGTTCCTCCAGGTCGGGGATCAATTGGTCCATGGTGGTGGAATACCGGCGGTTGAGCACAAACCCAAAACTGCCCTCTTCCTTGTGTTCACACAAAAGGACAACGGTACGCATGAAATTTGGGTCCTGGAGAAATGGATCGGAGATCAGCAATATGCCTTTTCCCGGGTCTATCATACTTCAATTTACCACCTATTTGCTATTTAACCTTTCTATGTAGGAAAAATTTGCATTTTTGATATAATATTGCCGGGTTTCCCGGGGCCTTGGCCCGGGTGAAAACTGAAGTCATTGTGAGAAGAACATTCCCCATAATCATCATCCTTATATCCATTTCACTGATCGGGATCATCCTGATCCAATTGTCATGGATCAAAAGCATGACCATTTCCAAGGAAGATCAGTTGGAGACCCAGTTGAATTCCGCCACCAGAATGGTAGGGGAAGAATTATCTGTTTATAAAAGCACCAGTTTTAACAATCCGCTTAGCCGCGACAATTTCAGCCTGGATCTGTTAAAGCCGCCAACCATTGGGCAACGTTTTAAGGTTTCAGAGATCGCCGAGAAGATCGGCCGCGCTTTTGAGTTGAATGGCATGAAAGGGACCAAGTTTGAGTTTGCAGTGGTTACCGCCAATTCACTGGGTGAAGGAGTAATTGAAAGACAAAGCCCAGGGTACCAGAAACTGAGTTATGATACCACCCATTGCAAGCAATCTATCTTTCCCATTGTAGCACCCGGCGGAAGCTTTTTGGAAAACCTGGCGCCTAATGAGATATTGATCGTGGCCATCCCCAATATAAAAACGGTTGTTTTTCGGGAACTCCGCTGGAAGATCGGAACGGCCATACTTTTTACCATCATCATTTTTGCCGCCTTCTTCCTTACTGTGAATACCATGCTGCGGCAAAAGAAGTTGAGCGAGATAAAGAACGATTTTATCAATAATATGACCCATGAGTTCAAGACTCCACTGGCCACGATTTCATTGGCGGTGGATGCCTTGAAAAATGAAAAAGTGCAGACCGACCCGCAGCGGATGAAGTATTTCAGCGGGATCATCAAAGAAGAAAACCAGCGTATGCACCGCCAGGTGGAAACCATCCTGAAAGCCGCGCTGATGGAGAAGCAGGAAGTGGAATTAGTGCTTTCACCCCTGCATGCGCATGTAGTGATCCAGGACATTGCCCAGTATTTTACCCTCCAGTTGGAAGAGAAACAAGGGAAAGTGGAATTGTTTCTGTCAGCCGCCGATGATCTTATCCAGGCCGATGAGGTCCATTTCTCCAACCTGATCAACAACCTGGTGGATAACGCGGTCAAATATGCCAAGCAACATGTACCCCCGCATATCAAGATTACCACGCATTCGGATAAACGAAAACTCACCATCACTTTTGAGGATAATGGGATAGGCATGAGCAAGGAAACCATCCGCCGGATATTTGAAAAGTTTTACCGCGCGCATACCGGCAACCTGCACAATGTAAAGGGTTTTGGATTGGGGTTGAGTTATGTAAAGACCATGGTGGAGGCCCATGGCGGAACCATCAAAGCAGAAAGCACGGTTGGAAAGGGAAGTGTGTTTACGGTGGAGATACCGTTTAGGAAGTAGTGAATGGTGAATAAAGTCTTTTATGTATTATAAGTTGTATTAGCTATTAAAATATTCACCATTCACCTATTCACCATTCACCGATACACCATTCACTTCTCCTTCCTCAGAAATAGCAAACTCCCATCGCCATAGCTCAAAAAACGAAAATTTTTCTTCAACGCGTATTCATACACTCTTTTCCAATCTGGTCCAATGGCGGCAGCCACTAAAAGCAAAAGGGTAGATTGGGGCTGGTGAAAATTCGTTACCAATACTTCTACGATCCTGAATTTATATCCGGGAACGATCATCAGTTGGGTGCGGGTGATCAGTTCATCCTTTTCATTGCGTTTCATCCAGGCCAGCAAGGCGAGCAGGGCGGCGGGCACGGTAATGGATTCCTTTTCCAGTTCATAGGCTTCCCATTGGGTAAGAAAGAGGGAGGAGGGGTGGATAAAGGGGTTTAGTTTGGTTTTTACGCCAAGCCAGTACAGGCTTTCGATGGTGCGGAGCGAGGTAGTGCCCACGGCGGTAACAATAAACTTATGGTTCTCCAGGATATTCTCTACCGCCTTGTACTTAACATGGATAAATTCGGAATGCATGTCATGATCGGCGATGGTGGCGCTTTTAACCGGCATAAAGGTACCGGCACCCACATGGAGGGTAATAAATTCCGTTTTGATCTTTTTTTTGCGCAGGGATTCCATAATGGAGGCAGTAAAGTGCAGACCGGCGGTAGGCGCTGCCACTGAGCCATCGTGATGCGCGTAAATGGTTTGGTATTGTTCGGCATCTTCCACGCGCAATTCCCTTTTTATATAGGGTGGGAGGGGGATGGAACCGGCGGCGTGGAGGATTTCTGAAAAGGAAATGGATTCCTGTTTCCAGGCAAGTTCGATCAGAAAATGATCGTTCATTTTTTCCCGGAAATGGGCTTCCAGAAGTGTATCGGAATCGGCTATGCGCAATTTTTTTTGAAGCACCTGTCCGGGTTTCCATTTGGAAGCGCCACCGATCAGGCATTTCCAAAGAACCCGGCCACCGGTTCGCATGGCAAGGGCGATATCGCCATGGCTTTCGTGGGGTTCCAGACAGAAAATCTCAATCAGGCCACCGGTTTCTTTATGAAAGAGTAGTCTGGCTTCCACCACCCTGGTATCATTAAACACCATCAGGGCTTCGGGAGGGAGGTGGTGGGCGATATGGTAATAATGGTCCTCGCTTATTTCACCATCCTTGTAAACAAGCAACCTGGATTCATCTCTGTTAGCGAGGGGGAAAATGGCAATATTTTCCGGGGAGAGCGGATAGGTATAATCCGCAATGGATATGTTTTGGGGGTTCGGTTTCATACAACTGACTGTTGTTGATAGGGCAAAGGTAGTGAAAGGTGGGGAGTGAATGGTGAATGGTGAATAGGTGAATGGGTGAATAGGTGAATAGGTGAATATTGATTAACAAATGGGTAATCACCTACTCACCTATTCACCCATTCACCCATTCACCATTCACCCCTTCACCCCTCACTATTCACAGCTTTTCCACCCTAATCCACATTCAATTCACCGGGTAATGCATCCCCCACTTCCTCCCATCTTGTAAAACCCTTGCTGGTGGCGGGTTTTAACCCTGTTATCCCCTGTGGAAAAAATAAAAAACCAAAAATTTGAATTATGAGTGGGAAAAAGTGTTATTTTGTGTCAATCTAGTCAAAATTGATACAATTTACTGATAATGATAGGTTTTCTCGGCGAGTTCGAAGCCACTTTGGATGCAAAGGGGCGATTTCTTCTGCCGGCGGGCTTTAAGAAACAGTTGCCGGTGGGGGCCGAGGACCGATATGTGATGAACCGGGGTTTTGAAAGATGTTTGAGTCTGTATCCTATCGCGAACTGGGAGCCGCTTTTTGCGGAGATCAGTAACATCGATGAGTTCGATGAGGAGGCCCGGCGGTTTAGGCGCTACTTCCTGAATGGAGCCACCTATGTGGAGCCTGATACGGCCGGTCGCCTGCTGATCCCCGGGAACCTGAAAGAATACGCCAGCCTGGATAAGAACATTGTTCTGGTGTCGGCGGTCAAAAAAATAGAAATCTGGGATAGTAATAAGTACCATCAGCTCTTTGATTCATTATCTGCGGAAGATTACAGTAGTCTGGCGAAAAAGGTGATGGGGAAACCTAAACCCTGGGTCTGACAAGACTATGAGTGAGGCGAACCATACCGATCAGCCCTACCATGTGCCGGTCCTGCTCCGGGAAACGATTGATGCCCTAAAAGTTCACCCCGAGGGGATTTATGTGGATTGCACTTTTGGCGGTGGCGGTCATTCCCGCTACCTGCTGGAGAAACTGGGTCCACAAGGCAAATTGCTGGTCTTTGACCAGGATGCCGCCGCCCGGCAGAACTGCCCTGATGACGATCGGGTGGTTTTTATTCCACACAATTTTCGTCATCTCCGCCGCTTCCTGAAACTCCACGGTGTATCTGCCGTGGATGGCATCATGGCCGACCTGGGGGTAAGCAGCCACCAATTTGATGAGGCCAGCCGGGGTTTTTCCACCCGGTTTGAAGGTGACCTGGATATGCGGATGGACCAGCGGCAGGAGCTTTCAGCCTTTACTGTAATCAGCACCTATTCGGAACAACAACTGCATAAGTTGTTTGAGCAATACGGAGAAGTAACCAATGCTAAAACCCTGGCCAAGACCATTGTCGGTCTCCGGGGAGTAAGCGCGCTCCGAACCACCGAAGGGTTTAAAACAGCGCTCCGCGGAGTGGTAAAAGGAAATCCCAACAAATATTTCGCACAGGTATTCCAGGCGCTGCGTATTGAGGTCAATGATGAACTGGGGGCGCTCAGGGAATTGCTGGAACAAATACCAGACCTGCTCAAACCCGGAGGACGGGTTGCCATCATCACATTCCATTCTTTAGAAGACCGATTGGTCAAAAATTTTTTCCGCCAGGGAACATGGGAAGAGGCGGAGGAGGATCCTTTTACCATGCAAAACCGGGTGAACCCGCTCAAGGTCATAACCAAAAAACCCTTGATGGCCTCACCAGACGAACTCAAACAAAATTCACGCGCCCGCAGTGCCAAACTGAGGGTGGCTGAAAAAAAATAATGGCAGAACAACCAACCATAACGGAAAAAGACCAGAAGCCTGATTGGAAAAGATGGCTCAATTACCCGTCACTGGTGAAGCAACTGCCTTTCTTTCTTTTTCTTACCGGACTGGCCGTGATATACATATATAATGGCCACCATGCCGATAAAACGATCCGCCGGATCAGTCAAACGGCCAGGGAAGTAAAAGAATTACAATACGAGTACAAGACCGTAAAAGCGGAAGTGATGTTTCTCAGCAAACGAAGCGAATTGGTGAAAGCTGCGGAGAAAATGGGATTGAAAGAAGGGGAAACTTCCCCCATTGTACTCGAGAACCTGGCCGGTACCAACTAAGGCCAACCAACACAACAAGAGGCCGCAAGGCTATTGGATACGGACAACAACAACTAAAAACCAGACGGAGCTTTGGACATCCGGCGCGACATATTATGGAGGGTCTACCTCAGTTTTATCGGCATTGGCTTTGTTAGCCTGCTGGTACTGGGACGGGCCGTGTACATCCAGCGTGTACAGGGCAGCTACTGGCGCAGCATGAGCGACAGTCTGCACCAACGCATCCAGGAGATCAGCCCCGACCGCGGAACCATCTACAGCGAAGATGGCCAGATGCTCAGCACCTCTCTTCCCGAATTTGATATTTATATGGATTTCGCCGCCGATGGCCTGCGCGAAAAAGAAGGCAAACGGTTTAAAGAGAACCTTGACTCCTTTGCCTATTATATGGCAGTCACCTTTGGCGAGAAAACCAAATCGGCCTATATCACCGAATTGAAAAAGGCCTTTAAGGAAAAACGCCGCTACTTCCTGCTGAAAAAGAAAATGTCCTTTGAGCAATACAAAGCATTCCGGGAATTTCCCCTGGTCCGTCTTGGTCGTAACCGCTCCGGAGTGATCGCTGAAGTAAACAGCAAAAGACTCATGCCCTATGGTTTGATGGCTAACCGTACCATCGGCCTGGCCAGGATGAATGCGGATAATGTAGGACTGGAACGCACCTATGATTCCCTGCTAAAAGGTCAAACCGGAAAAAGACTGGTCCGCTTTATTGCCGGTGGCGCCGCCGTGCCGGTGGAAGGATACCTGATTGAACCCGAAAACGGGAAAGATATCGTCACCACCCTTGACGTTCAGATTCAGGATATTGCCCAAACCGCGCTGATGCGGAAAATGGTGGAAAGCGAATCCCAATATGGTACCTGCATTGTAATGGAAACTAAAACCGGAAAGGTAAAAGCTATTGCCAATCTTGGTCGGCAGAAGGACGGCAGTTATTGGGAAGATTACAACTATGCGCTTCGGACCACCGAGCCCGGGTCAACTATCAAACTGGCCACCCTGCTTTCTACGCTCAGCGAAGGAACGGTAAAACCCAATGATCCCGTGGAAGTGGGAACGGCAGGAGCAGCCATGGTCGGGAATATCCGGGTGGTAACCGACGCCGAAAGATCACCCAAACCAGTGCTCACCGTTAAAGAGTGTTTTGCCCACAGTTCTAATGTAGGCATGGGTAAACTGGCCTTTAAAACCTTTGCTTCCGACCCGGTTAAGTTTAAGACCTATTTACATAAATATCACCTGGATCAACGCACCGGTATCGATCTGGTAGGAGAAGAGAAACCAAGGCATGCGGTACTTAAGAAGAATAAAGAAGGATTGAGTGACCTTATCACCATCAGTTTTGGCTATGCCATTGAGGTTAGCCCCATGCAAACACTCACCCTGTATAATGCCATTGCCAATAATGGCAGGATGATGAAACCCTACCTGGTGAATCGCATCCTGCAAAACGGGATCACAATAAAGGAATTCAAACCTGAAGTGGTGGAGGAGAAGATCGCCGATGATGATATAATCAGGACCGCGCGCGAATGCATGGAAATGGTCATTACCGAAGGGACTGGTAAACCAGCCTTTAAGGATATGCCTTTTTCAGTGGCTGGTAAAACCGGAACCGCACATGTGGCCGATGGATCGATCAAGTATTCGGATATGATCTACCAGGCATCCTTTGTGGGGTATTTCCCCGCCAATGATCCACAGTACACCTGTATCGTGGTTATCCGGACCCAGCCCCATGCTGTTTACCATTATGGAGGACAACTCGCTGCACCGGTGTTCAGGGAGATCGCTACCAAGCTTTACAATCAGCAGGTAGAAAAGAAACAAGGACAACAGATCGCAGTTACCAGGGATAGCAGCCTGTATAAATATGCCGGCCATAGCCAGTCAATTAAGACCGTTTACAAAACACTGGGAGTTTCCTACAAGGATTCCGCCGCCAACAAAAGCTGGTGGCGTGTGGAGCCGATGCAGGGACAGCCTTTGGCTAAAGAACTTCCGGCCACCCCGGCACAATTGCCTGACCTGACCGGAATGGGATTGAAAGACGCCCTGGCCTTGCTGGAAAGCAAGGGGGTAAAAGTGGAAGTGACCGGAAAAGGAAAAATTAAACAACAATCCCTTCCCGCAGGTACAACCCTGGCAAAAGGAATGGTGATTCAATTGACATTAGGATAAAAAGGAACGAGTTGGTTAGCGTGCAGGATATATTATATAAAGTGGCGATCAGGACTGTAGCCGGGAAAACAGCCACTACAGTAAAGGATATCCAGCTTGATTCCAGAAAAATAACAACAGGTTCTTTGTTTATAGCGGTCAAAGGGGTAGCGACAGACGGACACAGTTTTATAGAAAAAGCAGAATCGGCCGGGGCTTCCGTCATTGTTTGTGAAACCTTACCGACGACCCTGAACCCCGACATCTTGTATGTACAGGTTCACAACAGCGCGGAAGCGGCAGGGATCATGGCCCATAATTTTTACGGCCAACCTTCCACCCGCCTGAAATTGATAGGGGTTACGGGAACAAATGGAAAGACCACGATCGCGACATTGTTGTATAAGCTCTTTGTATCACTGGGGTACTCTTGCGGATTGATCAGTACGGTGGAAAACCGCATCAACGGGGAAATCATCCCCGCTACGCATACCACACCAGACGCGGTCAGCCTCAATGCCCTCTTGCAAAAGATGGCAGAGGCCGGATGTACACATGTGTTTATGGAAAACAGTTCACATGCCATCCATCAGCACCGGAGCACGGCCCTGCAATTTGCCGGGGCTTTGTTCAGCAATATCACCCATGACCACCTGGATTACCACAAAACCTTTGATGAGTATATCCGGGTAAAAAAATCCTTCTTCGACGGGTTGCCAGCCGGGGCCTTTGCCATCAGCAACCTGGATGATAAGCGAGGAACGGTGATGCTGCAAAACACAGCCGCCAGGAAGTACTACTACAGCCTGAAAAGCATGGCAGATTTCAAAGGCCGGATCCTGGAAAATGGCTTGACCGGTTTGATGATGACCATCAATGACCAGGAAGTGCATTTCAGGTTGATTGGCGAGTTCAATGCCTATAACCTGTTGGCGGTATATGGGGCGGCGGTTTGCCTGGGAGAGGATAAACACGAGGTATTGCGTTGCCTCTCGCTGCTGACCGGGGCAGAAGGCAGATTTGATTACCTGGTATCGCCAAAAGACAAGGTAATGGCGATTGTGGATTATGCCCATACACCCGATGCCCTGCTCAATGTGCTGGCCACGATAAAAAAATTGCGAAAAGGAAATGAGCAAGTGATTACGGTAGTGGGATGCGGAGGGGACAGGGACAAAACAAAAAGACCCGTGATGGCAGAAGTAGCCAGTGAATACAGTGATAAAGTGATACTGACCAGCGATAACCCCCGTTCCGAAGAGCCGGAAGCCATTATCCGGGATATGGAAGCGGGTCTGGGCAGCGCCGGAAAGAGAAGATCAATATCGATCACCGACCGGAAAGAAGCGATTAAAACGGCGATCAGCCTCGCAGGTCCGGAAGATATAATCCTGGTTGCAGGCAAAGGACATGAGAAGTACCAGGAGATAAAAGGAGTGAGACATCATTTTGACGACAAAGAAGTAGTGCGGGAATTATTCGCGCTGCTGGAAAAATAAAAAGTAAACCACAAACAAGGCCAACATGCTTTATCATCTGTTCGATTGGTTGCAGCAACAGGATATCCATTTTCCGGGTAGCCGCCTGTTCCTGTTCACCACCTTCCGGGTATTGTTGGCCCTGTTGCTTTCGCTGGTGATAACCATGATCTATGGTAAACGCCTGATCAACCTGCTGAAAAAGAAACTGGTTGGTGAAACAGTACGTGACCTGGGTTTGGCAGGGGAGCAAAGCAAGAAAGGTACCCCCACCATGGGAGGGTTTATCATCATCCTGGGAATACTGGTACCAACCCTTTTACTGGCAAAGCTGAGTTCGGTTTACATTATACTGATGTTGATCGCCACTGTATGGCTGGGAACCATCGGGTTTGTGGATGATTACCTGAAACTCCGCGCTAAACGCCTAGCCCAGCAGCAAGGGGTGAATTATAAAAAAGGGGATAAGGATGGATTGGCCGGTTGGTTTAAGATATTAGGACAGGTTGGGTTGGGTATTACCGTAGGGGCCGTGCTTATTTTTAACAGTGAAGTAAAGATCTGGCGGGAGTACCAGGGGGATTTTAATGCCAACAACCCTGACCTGCGGGAGAAAACGGTCAATGGCCAGCAAAAGGTTTTTGCGGTAACAAAAGAGCCAATCACCACGATTCCCTTTGTCCGTTCACATGAATTTAATTACACCAAGTTGTTACCCGCCGGGCTGCGTGACTATGCCTGGGTACTTTATATCCTCATTGTGATCTTTATCATCACGGCGGTTTCAAATGGCGCGAATATTACGGATGGCCTCGACGGACTGGCCTCGGGAACCTCGGCGCTGATCGGAGTATGTCTTGGCATATTCGCCTATGCGAGTGGTAATTTCTTTTTCGCCGATTACCTCAACATCATGTATATCCCGGGGTTGGAGGAGTTGTCAATATTTATTGCAGCCATGGTTGGAGCCTGTATCGGTTTTATGTGGTACAACGCCTACCCGGCCCAGGTTTTTATGGGTGATACCGGAAGCCTGACCCTGGGCGGATTAATCGCGGCCATTGCTATCATTGTTCACAAGGAATTGCTGATACCGATATTCTGTGGGGTGTTCCTGGTAGAAAACCTGAGTGTTGTGTTGCAGGTGACCTATTTCAAATACACCAAGAGAAAATTTGGAGAAGGAAGAAGGATTTTTTTAATGAGCCCCCTTCACCACCATTTTCAAAAGAAAGGCTATCACGAGGCCAAGATCGTGACCCGTTTCTGGATCGTTACGCTGTTGTGTGTGGCTCTGGCCATCGCAACACTTAAAATACGGTAAGATACTGAAGCCACCACTGGTTTCATCTGTGAAAAACCTATCGGATTCATGATGATTGTGTGGTACAGTACAAAACCTATACTTCTGAAAAACCCCACCCGTACACCTATCCCTTTCCGCCATGGCGGCAGGGATCATTAAAGTCATGGGACATCGATTCATCATATTGGGAGGAGGAGAAAGCGGCATAGGGGCGGCCCTGCTCGCGAATCAAAAAGGCTATGATGTATTCCTGTCTGATCAAGGTTCTTTGAAAGAGGGTTGGAAACAGGAATTGCTCAAGGCAGGGATACCCTTTGAAGAAGGGGGACACACCACCTCGATCGTCCTGGATGCCGATGAGATCATGAAAAGCCCGGGCATCCCCGAAAAAAACGAAATGGTAAAAGCCATCCGGAAAAAAGGGATACCGGTTATCAGCGAGATCGAACTGGCCTACCGGTTCAAAGGAGATAGCAAGATCATCGCCATTACCGGGAGCAATGGTAAGACCACCACCACGGCGCTTACCTACCATATCTGCAAAACCGCAGAACTGGATTGCGCCCTGGTTGGCAATATTGGATTCTCTTTTGCCCGGCAGGTGGCTACCGACCCAAAACCCTTGTATGTAGCGGAGATCAGCAGTTTTCAATTGGATGATATCCACACTTTCAAACCGGATGTGGCGATACTCACCAATATTACCGAAGACCACCTGGACCGCTATGAATACAAGTTTGAGAATTATATACGCAGCAAGTTCAGGATCGTGATGAACCAGGATGCCAACGACTACTTTATTTACTGCGCGGATGATGAAGTGACCATGAAGTACATCGATCAATTTAAAATTCTATCTAACCCATTACCAATTAGTATGAGAAAAGAACTGGCCAACGGAGCATTTATCAAAGACGGGGACATGTATGTAAGAACAGGGCATGAGCACGTATCGATGAGTGTGTACGATTTTGCCCTGAAGGGGAAACATAATCAATACAATACTATGGCAGCATGTGTAGCCGGGGCTACGATGGAGATCCGCAAGGAAAAGATCCGGGAAGCTGTGCAAACCTTCCATAGCCTGGAACACCGCATGGAACCGGTGACTACGGTAAGAGGGGTAGAGTTTATCAACGACAGCAAAGCAACCAATGTGAACAGCACCTGGTTTGCGCTGGAGAGCATGACCAAACCCACCGTATTGATCCTGGGTGGAGTGGATAAGGGCAATGATTATTCCCTGATTGAAGACCTTATTAAAGAAAAAGTAAAAGCCATTGTTTGTCTGGGTACTGACAATACCAAGATCCATGAAGCTTTTGATAAAATAGTTAGCCCTATTGTAAACACCGGCAGCGCCTCAGAAGCCGTACATGCTGCCTTTCAATTAGCCACCAAAGGCGATGTGGTCCTGCTTAGCCCTGCCTGCGCGAGTTTTGACCTGTTCAAAAACTACGAGGATCGAGGCAATCAGTTCAAGCAGGTCGTTCGCGAATTGTAAGCATATAGGTTGAAAAACATGATGGAACCGGTACAAATAGAGAACCCCATTCGGCGATTCACCGCCCGCACCAAAGGAGACAAGGTCATCTGGGCCCTGGTCATCCTGTTGGTATTGGCCTCCCTGCTGGTGGTGTACAGTGCCACGGGTTCACTGGCCTACAAAATGTATAAGGGAAACACCGAGGTTTACCTGTTCAAACAGATCATGTTTATTGTAATGGGCATAGCCGTTATCTACTTCGCCCATAAGGTCAACTATACGATCTATTCCAAAGTAGCGCAGATTCTCTTTCTGATCTCCATACCCCTGTTGATCTATACCCTGTTCTTTGGGGTTAGAATGAATGAGGGCAGCCGGTGGATTCGGCTCCCGATCATCAACATGACCATGCAAACCTCCGACCTGGCCAAGCTCGCCCTGTTTATGTACCTGGCGCGTTTGCTCAGCCGGAAACAACAGGTGATCAAAGACTTTAAAAAAGGCTACCTGCACCTGATTGCCCCCGTGGCCCTGGTTTGCATCCTGATTGCCCCGGCCAACCTTTCTACGGCCTTGCTATTGGGAGCCAGTTGCATGCTGCTGCTCTTTATCGGAAGGGCCAGTGCCAAACATCTTTTGGTAACCATTGGCATTGTCATGATCCCACTGGTACTGCTGATTGGGGCGGCCATGATCAAGCATAATGCAGGAGACGGACGGGAAACCGTTGGCAAAAAAACAAGTTCCGGTGGGCTTTTCGCCCGGGTAGATACCTGGATCAGCCGGGTGGAAGGGTTTATGTATGGGAGTAAGGAAACCAATAACGATGATGCCTATCAGGTGAACCAGGCTAAGATAGCCATTGCCAAAGGTGGCCTGACGGGTGTAGGGCCAGGTAACAGTACCCAACGGAATTTTCTGCCACAAGCGTATAATGATTTTATCTATCCGATCATCATTGAGGAGTATGGATTGGCAGGCGGGGCATTTATCATATTTATTTACCTGGTTTTTCTATACCGAAGCATACGCATTTTCAAACGTTGTCCCTATGCCTTTGGTGCCTTTCTGGCCCTGGGGCTGAGTTTTACGCTGGTCATACAGGCCGTGGTCAATATGGCGGTAAGCGTAAACCTGGTCCCCGTTACCGGGGTTACCCTGCCACTGGTAAGTATGGGGGGAAGTAGTTTTCTCTTTACCTGTCTCTCGATCGGGATCATTCTGAGCGTAGCCCGGAACGTAGAGAAACAGGAAGGAAAGAATGTAGTGCCGGAAACTGTTGAAGAATGAGTAAAAGAGTGATCATAGCCGGGGGTGGTACAGGCGGACATATTTTCCCCGCCATTGCCATCGCCCATGCCCTGAAAAGATTGGATGCTTCATTAGAGATTTTATTTGTTGGGGCAAAGGGGAAAATGGAAATGGAGAAAGTGCCTCAGGCGGGATTTAAGATCATCGGATTGGATATCGCCGGATTTAACCGCAGTTCTTTGATAAAAAATATCGGACTTCCCTTCAAACTGATAAAGAGTTTGTGGAAGGCAAGATCGGTGATCAATGATTTCAACCCGGATGCCGTGATCGGCGTGGGTGGATACGCAAGTTTTCCGGTGCTTCGTCAGGCACAGGCCCGAAAGATACCCACTGTGATCCAGGAGCAAAATTCATTTGCCGGAAAATCAAATATGATCCTGGGAAAAAAAGCGGCGCGTATCTGTGTGGCTTATGAGGGGATGGATAAATTTTTCCCGGCCGATCGCATCCTGCTGACCGGTAACCCTGTCAGGGCTGCGATCAGCGGATCAACCATCACCCGGCAACAGGGGGCGGAGTTCTTTGAGCTGGACCCGGCCAAAAAAATCCTGCTGGTGGTTGGTGGAAGCCTGGGCGCCCGCTCAATCAACGAGGCCTTGGAAGCCCATCTGGATGAATTGGTAAATGCCGGTATCCAGGTGATCTGGCAAACCGGAAAGCCTTTCGCGGAAAAAGGTAAAGCCACTGCCCAGGGTAAGAATGGTGTTTGGGTAAATGATTTTATCACCCGGATGGAATATGGTTACGCGTCCGCCGATGCCGTGATCTCCAGGGCCGGCGCCATTGCCATCGCTGAATTGTGTGTGGTGAAAAAACCGGTGTTGTTTGTGCCCTTTCCCTTTGCGGCAGAGGACCATCAAACGGTGAATGCCCAAAGTCTGGTAAAACACGATGCGGCGCTGATGGTCAGGGATAGTGAGGCAAAAGACAAAGCGGTGGCCATGATCCTTGACCTGATGAAGGATGAAAGAAGACAAGAAGAACTGATCAGGAACATTTCATCGCTGGCGATAGCGGATGCTGATGAACGGATTGCCAAAGAAGTAATGTCGCTGATATAACGGTGATTGTACATGAACGAAGTTTCTCAACATACTGTCCTTATGAATACCCCCTTTCGGGGGAAACAGGTTTATTTCATTGGCATAGGTGGGATAGGGATGAGTGCCCTGGCCCGGTATTTTCACACGCAGGGGGCCCTGGTAAGTGGATATGACCGTACCTCCACGCCCCTGACCAGGGAATTGGAAGCAACAGGGATACCCATCCACTATGAAGAAAACCTGGATAAAATAGCCAGGGGAGCGGAACTGGTGGTTTATACACCGGCCATCCCCAGGGAACACCAGGAACTGGTTTACTACCAGCAAAACGGTTACCAGGTGGTAAAACGGAGTGATGTACTCCAAATGATTTCGCAAAGTTCTTTTAATATCTGTATTGCCGGTACCCATGGCAAAACGACCATCACCACCATGATCGCGCATCTCTTGCGCGATTCTGGGTATGGCTGTAACGCTTTCTTAGGAGGCATATCCGTAAACTATGGCACCAATTTCTGGCGCCATGAACGAAATGTCTGTGTTATTGAGGCGGATGAGTATGATCGTAGTTTTTTGAAATTAAACCCGGATATAGCGGTGGTAACGGCCATGGATGCCGACCACCTTGATATCTACGGCACCGCGGAGGAAATGGAGAAGGCCTTTATAGAATTTACCAGTAAGGTAAAACCCGGAGGCCTGCTGGTAAGCAAGTTTGGGTTAAAAAGAGGGAAAGACCTTCTTACCCCCAACAAGATCACCTACAGCCTGCAAAACGACAGCGCGGATGTATATGCCACCAATATCCGGATGAAAAACGGCAGCTATCGGTTTGATGTGATGATGAAGGATAATATGCTTAGTGAGGTTGACCTCCACATGGGAGGAATGCATAACGTGGAGAATATCACCGCCGCTATTGCGGTGGCCAGTTCTTTGGGAATTGAAAATGACCTGATCAAAAAAGCGGTGGCCGGATTCAAAGGCGTAAAGCGCCGGTTTGAATACATTATCAAAACAGATAACCAGGTATTCATCGACGATTACGCCCATCACCCGGAGGAGCTTCGGGCCCTTATTACCGGAGCCAAATCGCTTTTTGCCGGGAAAACCTGTACGATCATCTTCCAGCCGCATTTGTTCAGTCGGACAAAAGACCATGCGGATGGATTTGCTGAAGTGCTTGACCTCGCCGACCGGGTGGTATTATTACCGATCTACCCGGCGCGTGAACTGCCCATGGAGGGCGTATCAAGCGAGATGATCCTGGACCGGATGAAGAACCCAAATAAGCAACTCGTAAAAAAAGAAGCACTGAATGATTGGGTAAAGGAATATGCAAAAACCTGGAATAAAGAATTGGGAAATGTCCTGATCACAGCAGGAGCAGGAGATATTGATGGGGAATTGGGGGGGATTAGGGAGGGGTTGGAGAGGGAGGCTGGGCGGAGTTAGGTTGTTAGTGTTGGGAGAGGGGTATTAGGTTTTAGGTAGTAGGTAATAGGTAATAGGTTTTGGGGGTATGGTAGGTAGATGTAATTGTTTTCAGTAATCAATCAATAAATAGAAACCTTTTAATCACTTGGCGGCAAAGAAGACCATAAGGAAGATCATCATTACCGGAATCTGGCTTGCGGTGGGCGGAGGTCTGGTAACCTTATTGCTGGCGGCAAACAGTAACAAAAAGAAACAGGTATGTGCTGATTTTACCATTCAGGTTAAAACCAAGGCAGGCCAACCGGTCATTACCAGCCAGGAAGTGGCCCAATGGCTGAAGACGGTGGCTAAAGGGAATATAAAAGAACAACCGCTTTCCGGGCTTGACTTACATGCCATGGAAATACAGGTGGAAAAGAACGCCTGGGTAAAGGACGCGGAGATTTGGGTGGACAACCGCAATGTACTCCGGGTTTCCGTAGAAGAAAGGGTGCCGCTGGCCAGAGTATTCACGATCAGTTCGGGGTCCTTTTACCTGGATGAAGAACTAAAGCGACTTCCGCTGAAAACCGGATGGACCACGGTTCTACCTGTATTTACCGGGTTTACCGATCATAACAAGTGGAACCAAAAGGATAGTGTGATTGGACAGGAACTCATCAAACTGGCCAATTTCATCAGTGCCAGTGAATTCTGGAACGCGCAGGTAGAGCAGATAGATATTGATGGCCAAGGACAATTTGAACTGGTGCCCCTGATAGGGAACAATATCATCCGCCTCGGAAATGGGGAAGAACTGGAATCCAAGTTTCACCGGCTTGATCTTTTCTACCAACAGGTATTAAGCAAAACAGGATTTGAGAAATATGCCGCCATCGATGTGCGGTTCAAAGGTCAGATCATTGGACAAAAAAAAGCTAACAACTAAACACAGCATATCATGAACACGGAACAACCCATTATCGTCGGACTCGACATTGGTACTACCAAGATCGCTGTCATTGCCGGAAGGAAAAACGAGTTTGGAAAACTCGAAATCCTCGGTTTCGGCCGGGCCAACAGCAATGGCGTTAAACACGGACAGGTACTGAACATTGATGAAACCATCAAAGCCATCCGTTCAGCGCTTGAAAATTGCCTGACCTCCAACCCGCACCTCGACATCAATGAAGTATATGTCGGGATCGCGGGGCACCACATTAAAAGCTTACAAACGCGGGGTGATATCGTTCGCCAGACTACCGAGGAAGAGATCACCCAGCGGGAGATCGACCAACTGGTGGCCGATCAGTACAAAACCTATATCCCCGCAGGTGACCAGATCATCGATGTAATTCCACAGGAGTTCACCGTTGATAATTTTCAAAATATCCCCAACCCCATTGGATATGGCGGGGTAAAAGTGGGAGCCAATTTCCACATCATCACCGGAGATAAGAATGCCATCCGGAACATCAACCGCAGTGTGGAGAAATCAAGCCTTATCACCAAGGACCTGGTCCTTCAACCACTGGCTTCCGCCGCGGCCGTCATGGGACAGGAAGATATGGAAGCCGGAGTGGCCATTGTGGATATTGGCGGAGGCACCACCGACCTGGCTGTTTTCTATGAAGGCATCCTGAAGCACACGGCGGTTATTCCTTTTGCCGGGGAAAATATCACCAATGATATAAAGACCGGACTGGGTGTGCTTAAGACCCAGGCCGAGCAAATGAAAGTACAGTTTGGCTCCGCCCTGGCCAATGAGGCCAAGGCCAATGCCTATATCACTATACCTGGATTGCGTGGCATGCCGGCCAAAGAGATCAGTGTAAAGAACCTGGCCAATATCATCCAGGCCAGAATGAGTGAGATCCTTGATTTTGTAACCTATCACCTGAAACAGGTGGGACTCGACAACAAGGCCCTCAACGGTGGTGTGATCCTCACCGGTGGTGGTTCTCAGTTGAAACACCTGATTCAACTCACCGAATATGTGACTGGCCTCAATGCCCGTATAGGTTTCCCCAACGAGCACCTGGCCTCTGGTCATATCGAAGACCTGGCCAAACCTACTTATTCAACCTGTATCGGTCTTATCCTGAAAGGATATGATGACTACGAGCATAACCGCAAGGAATTTGAAAAGGACTTCCGCAAAGTGGAAGTACCCGATGGTTTGAAGAAGGCCATGCAGGAAGAAGAGGAAGTTCTGGTAGAAGAAGAAGTAAATGCCGAGAAAATGCGCAATCGTCGCGGATTAAGCAATTTCTGGGGCATGTTTAAAGACCGGATCATTGATTTGTTCAAAGAAGAAGAAGATTCGCATTTATAGGAAGTCGGAGGCCATAACCCCGGACCTAAACCCCCGACCCCAACCATAAAAAAAATAGTTAACTCTAAACCAGCATTAAATGATTCATTTCGATCTCCCCAAAGAGCAATCCTCCATCATCAAAGTGATCGGTGTAGGTGGTGGTGGTAGCAATGCTGTCAACCACATGTACAGCCAGCAGATTGATGGGGTAAACTTCATAATATGTAATACAGATGCCCAGGCCATTGCCAGCAGCCTGGTTCCTAATAAAGTGCAGTTAGGTCCTCACCTTACCCAGGGATTGGGTGCCGGTGCCAATCCGGAGATTGGTCGCCAGGCCACAGAAGAATCACTGGAAGAAATCAAACGCATTCTGGAAGTAAACACCAAGATGGCCTTCATTACCGCAGGCATGGGTGGTGGTACCGGAACCGGAGGGGCGCCCATCATTTCCAAGATCTGTAAGGACCTGGGTATCCTCACCGTGGGTATTGTGACCACGCCATTTGCCTACGAAGGGAAGAAACGTCAGCAACAGGCGGAGGAAGGCATCCGCATGCTTAAGCAATATGTGGATACCCTTCTTGTGATCAGTAATGACAAACTGCGTCACCAGTTTGGCAACCTCAAAATGCGTGAGGCATTTGCCAAAGCGGATAATGTATTGGCAACAGCAGCCAAATGTATTACGGATGTGATCAATTCAACCGGTCAGATCAATGTTGACTTTGCTGATGTTTGCACCGTTATGCGCAATGGCGGGGTAGCCATCCTTGGCAGTGCGATGGCGGAAGGGGAGAACCGTGCCCAGCGTGCTATTGAAGAGGCCCTGAACTCACCGCTGCTGAATGATAATGATATCCGGGGCGCCAAATGGATCCTGATCAATATTAACAGCGCCGAGGGCGAACAGGAATTTACAATGGATGAAGTAGAGATCATCCAGAACTATTTGCTAAGCCAGGCCGGCGAAGGCACAGATGTTATCCTGGGTATGGGCTATGACAGCAGCCTGGGAAGCAATATCGGCATCACCCTTATTGCCACTGGTTTTGAGCATAAAGATCCGTTTACTCGGGCAGAGAGAAAGAAAGAAGAGAAAAAGGAAGAGAAGATCGTGATGGTGCTGGGTCAGCCAAAGGAAGAAAAGAAACCGGAGGAAACACCGGTGGTGAAAATGGAAGTGCGTAAAGAGGATCCCCTGGCCCCTAAATTGGTGGTAGAAGAAAAACCCGCAAGCCTTACCGGTTTTGATTTTACGGATGATGTAGTGCGGGTAGAGGAAGTAGCTCCGGAAATCCTGGATGAACGCAGCCCAATGGTCTATTGGGAAACAGGCGATTCGATAAAAGAGGATAGTAGTATTACGAGGGAAACTACTGTTGAAAAGTATGTGCTGGGTTCTGACCATGCAGACCTAAATTCGGCCTCCCGATCCGCATCCTCTGCAAATCCCCAACAACAAGAAAAATCTCAGACGAAGGATAAACTAAGTACTACACCCACTACGACGTCTGCAGCGGCGGGTGGGTATCTGGCCAGACCCTCCAATATTTATGCAGAGTCCAGGACAGAGGTCTTTACCTCACAACCTTCTGCGGAAGAACCGGTTCCGCCTTTGCCGGTCGAGAAAAAGGACGAGGAAGAAATCCTTGACCTTCAACTGGTAGAGCGGGATGACATTCCTGCGGCGGATATGCCGTTGGCCCATCAGACTCATCCACCTTTGAGTCATACGACTGAGGATCCTGTTTTACAGGACGAAGCCGATGAACAAAAACGTAGGGCGGCAGAGCGGTTGACAAAATTGCGCAACCTCTCGTTTAACGTTAACAATGCCGACCCAAATAACGAGTTTGAAACCGTGCCGGCCTATATCCGCCGCAATATGGAATTATATCAAAACTCGAACCCCGTCGAGAACTTTTACTCCAACTACGAAGTCAAAACCGACGACAACAATAATTCCCGCATCAGTACGATCAATACCTTTTTGGACGGCAAAAAGCCGGACTAACCTTTATTCGTTCCGATGAAACCGCCTCAAAGGCTGTGTTTTTAGTTGTTCCCCCTGGCATTATTGCCGGGGGTTTTTTTTGTATGTCAGCCGTTGCGTTGCGATTCCTGACAAACAACAATTAAACAAACTGTTTACTTCCTGGTTATACCTTTGAAACCAATATGGCAGAACGAATACTGTTAACCGGAGGTACCGGATTGGTGGGCACAGCCCTCACCAAGGCCCTGCTGGCACAGGGTTATGAAGTAACCATCCTGACCCGGAGTAAAAAATCATTTGATCCCGGGCAGCAACTCAGTTATGCCCATTGGGATATACATCAATCCTTGATCGACCCCAGGGCTATTGATACCGCCGATCATATCATTCACCTTGCCGGTGCCGGTGTGGCAGAGAAAAGGTGGACTGCCAAGCGGAAAAAGGAGATCCGTGACAGCCGGGTACAATCCGGTGAATTGCTGGTGAAATCTTTGCAAACCATTCCCAATAAGGTTCTGTCGGTAGTAACTGCCTCTGCCATTGGCTGGTATGGTCCCGACCCCAGACCAGGTTTTTCAGGTTTCATTGAATCAGACCCTCCGGATGACAGTTTCCTGGGCAATACCTGCAAAGAATGGGAGGGCGCTATTGAACCTGTCAGTGATTTGGGCAAGCGGCTGGTAAAAATTCGTATCGGTATTGTTTTGGCAAAAGAGGGTGGTGCCTTTCCGGAATTCTCCCGCTCCTTTAAGTTTGGTGTAAAAGCCATTCTCGGAACTGGAAAACAGGTGATCAGTTGGATACATATCAACGACCTGGTCAATATTTTTATCCGGGCCATAGAAACTAATTCCATGACGGGTGTTTACAATGGTGTTGCCCCCAATCCGGTTTCCAATAGGGTAATGATGGATTCAATCGCACGGCAAAAGGGTGGGGTATATCTGCCTTTACCTGTCCCGGCCTTTATGTTGAAATTAGCCCTGGGAGAAATGAGTGTGGAGGTATTGAAAAGCACAACGGTGAAGCCTGCACGATTGTTGGAAGAGGGGTATGTATTTCAGTATAATAGGATTGAAGAGGCAACGGAAAAACTTATACACCATGCGCCCAATGAAATACATTCGTAAACTCTCCCAGTACGCCCACTCCATTTTCATACCTTAATTTCGACAGGCGCAATGCCTCTATATCCGTTGCGCGCACTTTTCTGTACATCGGGTGCATGGTGCCACCTTTTTCCCCGGCCGGTTTATCGGGTTCGTATTGATATTGAGGGTCCACCAGCGTACCCCTTGGGTACATGATGCCTGGTATGCCTTGTCCCCGGATATCAAGGTCTTCAGGATGTTCAAGTCCAATCGTATGCCCGTATTCATGGGCTGCCGTAGTGGAGCCCTGGTACAGGTTATCGCGTTTCCAATAACCCGAATTGGAACCAATGGCATCTACAAAGGAGATATGCACTGGTGAAAATTCTTCGATCCGGAAATAGTTATTCCTGGGATCCAGGTTTTGAAGCACTTCCATTTCATCCAGGTCAGGACGAAAAGAAGCGGTGATCTCAAAACGCACGGTATAGATTCTTCCTGAAAAAAATATCTGGGCCCTGGGTTCATTCCATAGCTCTTCAATCTCTTCCCGGATATAGTGCGTGGTTTCAGGGTCTGCGGCATTGCCGTAAGTAACGATATGTGATCGGACCAGAAGCAGCGCCTTGGGGTGTATGATCTCAACAGTACCCACAGATTTATCAATTGCGGATGGGTTTTCCGCTCTTAAGTACACTCTGAATACGCTCCAGGGTCTTTTTCTCCCCGCAAAGCGAAAGAAAAGCTTCCCGCTCCAGGTCAAGCAGATACTGTTCGGATACCAGACTGGCTTCGCTCAGGTCACCGCCACACATGACATAGGCCAGTTTTTTTGCCACCACTACATCATGATCAGTGGCATAGTTGGCCCGCCACATACCATTGATGCCTGCGTACAGCGCGCCAAGGGCCGACCGGCCAAGCACTTTTACATCTTTGCGTGGTACCGGTGCCACATAACCGCTTTCGCTGATTTCTAATACCGATTTTTTGGCTTCGGCAATTCGCCGGCCCTGGTTGAGCACAATCTCATCCAGTCCTTTTCTATAAATCCCCAATTCAAAAGCTTCATGAGCGGAGGTTGCCACTTTTGCGGTAGCAATGGAAAGGAAACGGTTCTTTAGTGTGATGGTTTCCGGTTCATCCTCATGCATTTCATCCGAAGCCCGCAGGGCAAATTCCTTGGTGCCACCACCTCCGGGAATCAATCCTACCCCCAGTTCTACCAACCCAGTATAGGTTTCCGCTGCCGGACAACACTTATCGGCATGGAGGTTTAGCTCGCAGCCGCCTCCCAGGGTCAAACCATGTGGGGCTGTTACCACCGGCACTCCCGAATACCGTACACGCATCATCGTTTGCTGAAACATACGTATGGCGAGGTCAAGTTCATCATATTCCTGGTCAATGGCGAGCATAAAGATCATGCCCACATTGGCCCCGGCGCTGAAATTGGCGCCTTCATTGGCAATGACCAATCCTTTAAAATCCTTTTCCGCCCGCTCGATTCCCGTCTGGATCCCACTCAGCACATCACCCCCAATGCTCCCCATCTTGGTATTCCACTGCAAGCCGAGCACATCATCTCCCAGGTCATAGAGTTTGCAGCTTCCATTTTTCCAAACCAGCTTATCGGCCCGGTTACTCATCACAAGGAAAGCATCCCCACCCGGTAATGGTTTGTAGGTTTTGGTAGCAGGGTCATAACATGATTTTACCCCACCCGATACCTTAAAGAAGGAGGTATTTCCTGCGGCAAGCATCTCCTGTACCCAGGGGGCCACGCTAAACCCGGCCTTGTTCATGGCCTCGGTTGTTTTGGAAACACCCAGAGTATCCCAACTTTCAAAAGCACCGATCTCCCAGCCAAATCCGGCCATCATCGCGTCATCCACCCGATAAATTTCCTCACTGATCTCGGGTATGCGATGTGAGATATAGGAGAATAAATGGTAATGAAACTGCCGGTAAAACTCCCCGGCCTTATCCGTGGATGCAAACAGCATTTTTAACCGCTGGTGAAGGTCATCCACAGGCTTGGCGGCTTCCAGACTGGCAAACTTTGGTTTTACCCGTGGGGCGTATTCAAAACTTGTCAGGTTCAAAGTCTGTATATCACTCTTGCCATCCGGCGTCTTTACCTTCTTAAAAAATCCTTGCCCCGATTTATCTCCCAGCCATTTATTTTCGACCAGTTTATCAAGCCAGGCGGGAATGGTAAAAATGGATCGGGCCTCATCCGCCGGACAATTATCCGCAACACCCTTGGCCACCTTGACCAATGTATCGATCCCCACAACATCCGCGGTGCGGAATGTGGCTGATTTCGGACGGCCAATAATGGGCCCGGTAAGGGCATCAACCTCATCTACCAAAAGACCCAATTGCTCCATCACCTTCATGATCGCCATCATGCCAAACACCCCGATGCGATTGGCAATAAAAGCCGGAGTGTCCTTGCACAATACAGTGGTTTTGCCTAAATACAAATCCCCATAGTTCATCAGGAAATCCACCACAGCGGAATCGGTGTAGGGGGTGGGGATGATCTCCAGCAGCCGCAGGTAACGGGGCGGATTAAAGAAGTGGGTGCCGCAAAAATGTTTTTTGAAATCCTCACTGCGTCCTTCCGCCATCAGGTGGATAGGAATACCCGAAGTGTTTGACGTGATAAGGGTTCCTGGCTTACGGTATTTTTCCACCTGCTCAAAAACCTGTTGCTTGATATCCAATCGTTCTACCACCACTTCGATTATCCAGTCATACCCCGCAATATCTTTCATGTTGTCGTCAAAATTCCCGGTGCTGACCTTCTTCACTACGTCTTTATGGTACACGGGGGAGGGGTTCGACTTAATGGCAGCGGCCAGCGAATCATTGACGATCTTATTACGCGCCTTGCTATCCTTGCTCTCCCGGGCCTCGGC
>JAYRZH010000030.1:0-29729 GCA_041916555.1 Chitinophagaceae bacterium
AAGAGACCAGCCATTTGAACCACATCAAACAGGGAGCCTCCGCCATTATTGCGCAGGTCGATAATGATGCCGTCAACGTTTTCAGCTTTTAATTTCTTGACCTCATTGGCCACATCCACGGCGCAGCGAGCCCCGTTGACGCGTTCAAAATCCGCATAAAATTCGGAGAGGTAGATATAACCGATCTTGGAAAATGAGTTTTTAACGATAGCGCTTCTGGCAAAAGTTTCATCCTGTACGATCTCATCCCGGATCAGGGAAACCAGTTTGATAGTGCCATCCTGCTTTTTCAGGGTGAGGTTAACTTCGGTGCCTTTCTTACCCCGGATGACTTTGACGGCGTCTTCCACTTCATACCCGATCAGGTCAACGGGTTCTTCCTTGCCCTGGGCCACTTTGAGAATGATATCACCGGGTTGCACTTCACCGGATTTCCAGGCCGGGCTACCAGCCAACAGGGTATTGATCTTAATATTTCCTTCATCATAAACCAGGGAAGCGCCAATTCCATAGAACCGGCCACTCATCTGCTCGTCGAAATAGCGTTTGTCCACCGGAGGAAAGAAATCCGTGTGGGGGTCCATCGATTTGGTGATGGTGTTGACGAAATAACTGAACTTTTCGTCGTTGTCAAATTTATTCCGGTACCGGTCAAAGGTCCGGTCCATGATCTTTAATACTTTTTCCCGGGCTTCTTTTTCCAGGTCGGCATCTGACTTAACCACGAATCCTTCCACCCCTTTATTCTTTTCCCGCACGTCCAGTAAATCGGCATAGCGTTCGAGGGTGAGGTATTTCAATCTTTTTCGCCAGGCTTCTTTGCGGTCAGCTTCTGTTTTCCCAAAACCGGTCTTTTCACCATCCAGGTCAACGGATTCATCCGTGGTGAAGTCAAACGGGCTGGCCAGGATTTCCTTGTAAAGGAGGGCCGCTTCTTCCATGCGTTTATTGAATACCGCAGCGGTAGCCAGGAAGAATTCTACGGGAGCTCCTTTGATCTCGTCATCGATACGGTTTTCGTATTTCTTGAGGGATTCGATATCGGAGCTTAAAAAGATATTTCTGGCGGGGTCCAGTTCACCAAAATAGCGGTTAAAGACCTTTTTGGAGAAGTCATCGTTGATGTCTTTTGGACTGTAGTGTCCTTCCATAAGCATGGCCCCTACATTTTTCAGCACTTTTTCATAATCACCAGGAGGATTGTTTTCACCGGTACCCAGGGAACGGAAGGCCAGGAACACACCTGCTACAACCAGCAGCACGATAATCGGTAATCGTTTCATATCAGTCAGGTATTTTAATGCTTTACGCATAAATTCAAAAATAACGTAAAAACAGGGGATTTAATATGCCCCTAGCTCTCTTAACAAAGGTTTTTGATGAATGGTTCTGAGGGGGTTAGAAATGACCGGGTGAAAAATCTTCCAGGCTTTTATTTTTTTAACTCCGCGCTTTTTTGCTATTTTTGCCGCCGCAAAACGGTGGCCATAGCTCAGTTGGTTAGAGCATCAGATTGTGGTTCTGAGGGTCGTGGGTTCGAGCCCCATTGGCCACCCTTCACACAACCCCGGGTATCCCCAAACCAGGTATCCGGGGTTTTTAATTGATCGTCACGATGAATATCTGGTATATCCTCATCCCGCTGATGTCGGCGTTCATAGGCTGGTTCACCAATTGGATCGCCATAAAGATGCTTTTTCATCCCCGGGAACCCAAACGGATCCTCTTTTTCACGATTCAGGGGGTATTTCCGAAGCGACAAGCCGCATTTGCCCAAAAACTCGGGAAACTGGTGAGTGATGAACTCCTCTCCTTCTCCGACATTAAGGAAAAGATCAGTAACCCGGAGAACCTGGAGAAAGTGATGCCGGTGATCGATAACCATATTGAGCAGTTCTTACGGGTTCGGTTAAGCGATGAAATGCCGGTGATCAGCATGTTTATCGGCGATAAGACCATCTACAACCTGAAAAGCCTCTTTATGAAGGAATTGAGGTCACTTTTTCCGGTTATCATGACTAAATACGCCGACAACCTTCAGCATGAAATAGACCTCGAAAAGATCGTTACCGAAAAGGTAGCCGGCTTTTCCTCCGACAAACTGGAGTCCATACTCAACCAGATCATGAAAAAAGAGTTGGGTTTTGTGGAGCTCCTGGGTGGGGTCATTGGCTTTATTATCGGTATAATCCAGGTGCTTATCACTCTGTTAACGGCTGGTTGACAGGATGAACGGTAAAAGTTCCATGGCCGATTGGCATCTAATTTTCAGTTTCAAGCCCAAAAACAATTTTCCTGTTTGATTGTCATACGTTTTTCTTATGTCAATCAATCACTTAGATAGAAAACCCACAAAGTAGATTATGAGAAGAATTGTCCTTTTTGCGTTAAGTCTTGTCCTGCTCCAGTCCACCACCCTAGCCCAGATCCCTGGTGGCGGTGCCGGTGGAAACCGTGGCGGTCAGCAAATGAATGGCCGTTTTTATGGTAAAATCCTCGATTCCCAATTAAACAAAGGGATCGATGCCGCTTCGGTACAGTTGATCCAAAATAAATTGGATACTGCCACCAAGAAAAGAAAAGATGTGGTGATAGCGGGTATGCTTACCACCGGAAACGGTGATTTTTCCCTGGAGAATATTCCCCTGTTTGGTCAATACAAATTACAGGTTACCGCCATCGGGTATAAGACCTATGAGCAGACCGTGAAATTTGATATTAAAATGCCTGACCGTAATGCCATGAGTAGTGGTGATATGAGTTCCCTGCTCAACATGGCCGACAAGGATTTGGGAAATATCAAATTGATGGTGGATGCCCAGCTTTTATCTAATGTAACCGTTACGGCTGATAAACCTCTGATGCAATTAGGCATCGACCGCAAAATCTTTAATGTGGAAAAAAGCATTACCTCCGCCGGGGGTACTGCTGTGGATGTGATGCGGAACATCCCTTCGCTGGCAGTGGACCTGGATGGAAATGTGACCTTGCGTAATGCCCCACCCCAGATCTTTATTGACGGAAGACCCACCACCATGCAGTTGGATCAAATTCCTGCCGATGCGATTGAATCCGTGGAGATGATCACGAACCCTTCCGCGAAGTTTGACGCCTCTGGTGGAACTTCCGGTATCCTCAATATCGTTTTGAAAAAGAACAAGAAAGTGGGGTATAATGGTAGCGTTAGGGTCAATGTGGATAGTCGTGGTATGGTTGGCGCCGGTGGTGATATCAACGTAAGGCAAAACAAGATAAACTTCTTTAGCAGTCTCAATTATTTCCCCCGTAAATCCATTGGCAACGGATGGACTGACCGGAATACCCTGGTGGGCAATCCCCCCAGCCTGCTGGAGCAGGTGGACAGAAATACCAACCGGGGCCGAATGGCCTTTGCCCGGGCCGGTTTTGATTATTTTATCGATAACCGCAATACCTTTTCCCTGAGTGGTAGCATGGGTGGTGGCAAGTTCAAATCCTGGAACTACAGCGATCTTTATACCACTTTCTACTCCAGTCCCGTGTCTTCCCTGTTTGGAGAAAGAAACTCCTACTCAGTAGGTGATTTTCGTTTCAAAGGATTGCAGGCCGGATACAAGCATAATTTCCCTAAACCTGGTAGGGAGTTGACCGCTGACGTGAACTTTAACCGCCGGGATAATATGAACGACAATACAATCACCACCAACTATTCGGCCAACAAAGGCGCAGCGGTGGATAGCAGCTATTCCCAACGTCAGAATGGTGATGGATATGGCAGCAACCTGGTGATTCAAACTGATTTTGTAAACCCGCTGAGCGATAAATCCAAACTGGAAATGGGGTTAAGGGTTGCCTATAACGATAATTTCTCCGTGAATGAGATTTATCAATTAGATCCCGGTACCGGCATCTATAATCTCAATAGTCTTTTGTCAAGCGATTTTAACAGCCGCTCCACCATCCTGGCTGCCTATACTACCTATACCAGCAGCATTAAGAATTTTGGCTATCAATTGGGACTGCGCGCAGAAAGTTCAACCTTTGACGGAGAAGTGCCCAGCAAACTGAGTTCTTTTGACATCGATTTCCCGCTGAGCTTCTTCCCCAGTGTTTTCCTTAGCCAGAAGATGAAGAATGACCAGGAAATGCAATTAAACTATTCCCGTCGGATCAACCGGCCTGGGTTCTATCAGTTGTTCCCCTTTATCGATTATTCGGATACCCTCAACCTGAGTCGTGGTAACCCCGGTCTGGAACCTGAGTTCACCAACAGCATCGAGGTATCATACCAGAAATTATTCAAGAACAGGGATAATTTCCTGGCCTCGGTTTATTTCAAAAATACCAATGGACTTATCACCCGCAACCAGGTGTTGGAAAACAATCCCGTTACTGGTAAGGAGCAATTGGTAAACACTTTTGTAAACGCCAATTCAAGTTATATCACGGGTCTGGAAATGACCTTTAAGACTAAAATTTACAAATGGTGGGATATGACCACCAACCTGAACCTGTTTACCTCCAAGATCAATATTGATGATCCGACCATTCCGGAGCAGGAGCAGTTCTTTAGCTATTTTGGAAAATTGAACAACACGTTCAAGCTTGCCAAAAACCTGAACCTGCAGGTTTCCGGGGAGTACCAGTCCAAAACCATCCTTCCTCCCGGTGGTGGTGGCAACCGCTTTGGTGGTGGGGGTATGTTTGGGCAAAGTTCATCTACAGCCCAGGGCTTTATCCGGTCTAACTATTTTGTGGATGCCGGTCTACGATTTGACTTCCTGAAGAACAATATGGCGTCCATTTCACTGAACGTAAACGACGTGTTCCGTACCCGTCGTTCCTATATCTATAGCGAATCGGCTTTCTTTACTCAGGATGTGTTCCGTCGTCGCGACCCCCAGGTGTTCAGGCTTAATTTCAACTGGCGTTTTGGGAAGTTTGATCCCAACCTTTTCAAACGTAAAAACCTGAAAGGCGAACGCGAAGGGATGCAGAATATGAGTGAAGGAATTGGCATGTAGCAGTAGCATTATTAGCAGCACCGAGAAGAATACCCATGGCAGATGCCGTGGGTTTCTTTTTGGTATCTTTGGCCCTCATGGAACTTCAATTTGCCATTGTAGGTTGTGGTCAGATTGCTCCCAGGCATGCCGTGCAGGCCGCCCGTCATGGTAAACTGGTGGCTGTATGTGATATTGTTCCTGAGAAAGCGCAGGCCCTGGCCAGCACCTATTCCGCAAAGCCTTATACCTCCTTTGACGAGATGCTTGAGAAGGAGCCCACAGTAAATGTGGTGGTGGTTTGCACCCCCAATGGGCTTCATGCCGAACATTCGATCAAATCCCTTCAGCAGGGAAGACATGTCATTTGCGAAAAGCCCATGTGTCTCTCCTCACCGGCCGGATGGAGCATGCGGGATACCGCCCATTTTTTTCGGAAAGAATTATTTGTCGTTAAGCAAAACCGGTTTAACCCTCCCGTGCAAAAGGTCAGGCAATGGTTGGGAGAGGGTCGGTTGGGAAAAATAGTGTCCATCCAGGTCAATGGATTTTGGAACCGAGGTGCTGCCTATTACCAAAATAGCTGGAAGGGCCAACAGGAGATGGACGGGGGCATTTTATTCACCCAATTCAGTCATTTTATCGACCTGTTGATCTGGTATTTTGGGGAGATCAAAGAGGTAAGGGCCTTTCGAAAAAATCAGCTTTTAAACGGGGTCATCCAAACCGAGGATAATGTGGTTTGTGCCGGGGAAATGGAGAATGGCGCCTTGCTCTCCATGCATTTTTCGGTCAATAGCTATGGCCAGAACAGAGAAGGTTCCATGACCATCCTGGGGGAAAAAGGCATGGTGAAGATCGGTGGCCAGTACCTCAATACGCTGGAATATGCAAGCGGAGAAGGACTTGACACAATACTGGAAACATCCGGCAAGCCGGCCAATGATTATGGCACTTACCAGGGTTCCATGAGCAATCACGACCAGGTTTATGATCAGGTAGTGGCCAGGTTGACTGGGAAAAATGCCCTATACACCGGCGCGGAAGATGGATTGCGTACCGTGGCGGCTATTGAGAAAATTTATCGATCCTGTCACCAAACAATACAGGATCTGTGAACCGATTGATCTTTACAGTAACCAATGACCTGCGGTATGACCAACGCATGGGCCGTATATGCGGCAGTCTTGCCAAACAGGGCTATGAGGTTTTATTGATAGGTAGAAAAAAAAGAAACTCTCCCCCTCTTTCCCCCATGCCTTACCGGCAAAAACGAATCAACCTGATTTTTCAACGGGGGCCGTTATTTTATGCGGAATACAATATCCGTTTATTCTTCTATTTATTGTTTCAGCGGACAGATGTCTTATGCGCCATCGATATGGATACCATCCTGCCCGTTTATTGGGTATCGAGGATACGGGGCAAAAAAAGGGTTTATGATGCGCATGAGTATTTTTCTCAAATGGAGGAAGTGATCAGTCGCCCGGGCATCTATCGTTTCTGGAATGGGTTGGAAAAAAAGATTATCCCCCGGTTCCCTCAGGGATATACAGTTTGCCAGTCCATAGCCGATGAATTTAAAAAGGAATTTGGGGTTAACTACGAAGTTATCCGGAACATACCACCCGCTCAGAAACAAGAACCAGGGGTCCAACAGGAGAATTTTATTCTCTACCAGGGAGCCGTGAATAAGGGCCGGGGATTGATGGCCCTATTGGATGCCATGGACCAGATCGATATTCCGCTGATGATTGCCGGAGATGGAAATGCCATGCAGGAGGTGAAAGACAAGATCAAAGAGAAAAACCTGTCGGCAAAGGTTAGCCTTACCGGCATGTTGCCACCAGCCGAACTCAGGGCCCTTACCCGTCGGGCCTGGCTGGGGATCAACCCATTTCAGCAAAAGGGCCTTAACCAGTATTATTCGCTGGCCAATAAGTTTTTTGATTATATACAGGCCGGGCTACCACAAGTAACTATGAATTATCCGGAATATGCCAGGATCAATGCGGATTACCGGGTAGCGGTGCTGATCGATGATATAGAACCAACTTTAATAGCGGAGGCAGTAAACAATTTGCATCGGGATGCTGTTTTATATGCGACCCTCCGGGAGCAGTGTGCGTATGCCCGGCAACTGCTCACCTGGGAAAATGAAGAACCCCGATTGATAGCTTTCTATGATCACTTGTTAAGGCATTGACCCCAAAGAAACTCCATATCATTTGTCATGATATCCCCTATCCGCCGGATTATGGCGGAGCCATGGACCTGTTTTATAAGATCAAGGCATTGTCGGAGGCAGGTGTATCCATCACCCTGCATTGTTTCCAATATCGCCGTCAGCCAGATAAGGCTCTTGAAGAGTATTGTGATAAAGTATATTATTATCCCCGGGCCACTGGTTGGAAAAGTGTCACCTGGAAGACCCCGTATATTGTTCAGTCACGCAAAGTGCCCGAGCTTTTATCCCGGTTGCAGGAAGATAATTTTCCGGTATTCATGGAAGGCATCCATTGTACAGGGTTCCTCGGAGACTTGCTTCAATCCGGTCGAAAGGTTTTTTTAAGGGCCCATAATGTAGAATCTGTTTATTACCGGGAATTGGCTAAGTGTGGACATTCCTTTTGGAAGAAGGTCTATTACCGGGTTGAAAGTTGGTTGCTACAGCGGTACGAAAGGAATTTACCTGCAGACTTACCCATTCTCTGTATTTCCGAGGCTGACGCCAGTTGGTTTAGGGATAAATATGGGAAGAAGAATGTGCAGGTATTACCCGCTTTTATTTCTTGTCAGGAAGTAACGGCCGAGGAAGGCATGGGTAGTTTTTGTCTGTATCATGGAAACCTGGAAGTGGCGGAAAATGAGAAGGCAGCTTTATGGCTGTTGGAGCAGGTATTCACCAAGATCAGGTTGCCATTTGTTGTGGCGGGCCGAAATCCCTCCCGCCGGTTAAAGACAGTGGCCCACCTGGCACAGCATACCTGTTTGGTGGCGGATCCTTCTGATAAGGAATTGCGTGACCTGATTGGCAAGGCCCATATCAATATTCTGCCGTCCTTTAATAAAACCGGGGTAAAACTAAAAGTGGTTCAGGCTTTATGCCATGGTAAGCATTGTCTGGTAAATGATCCGGCTGTAGTGGGCACTGGAATGGAGGAAGCCTGTCATATTGGAAATACGGCGGATGCCATGGCTTCCATCGTTGCCCAACTCTATCATCTGCCGTTTGCGGGAGAAGAAGTCCGGTTAAGGAACCGTATCCTAGGTGATCATTTTAATAATGAAAAGAATGCAAAGCTGCTTATTCAGCAGATATGGTAGCATTGTCAATTACCTTCCCTTTTTCCGTTTTTACAACCCTGGCGGGAAATTTATTGATCACCATGTAATCGTGTGTGGCCATGATAATCGCGGCACCGGAATCTTTGCAAATGCTAAACAGCAGATGCATGATTTCATCGGAGGTTTCAGGGTCTAAGTTTCCAGTAGGTTCATCGGCCAAAAAAAGCTTGGGGGAATTGAGGAGGGCACGGGCAATATCCACCCGTTGTTGTTCCCCGCCACTTAGTTCAAAAGGCATTTTAAATCCTTTGGCACGCAGACCCACCTTATCCAGCACATCATTGATCTTTTCCTGCATCTGCAATTCGTCTTTCCAGCCGGTGGCTTTTAAAACGAATTTCAGGTTATCATTCACATTTCTGTCGGTCAATAATTGAAAATCCTGGAATACAACTCCCATGCGACGGCGGAGAAAAGGCACTTTTTTCCAGTCCAATCCCTTCAGGTCAAAATCAGAAACCCGGCCTTCCCCTTCTTTCATGGGCAGTTCCCCATACAGGGTCTTTAGCAGGCTTGATTTACCAGTGCCGGTCTTGCCTACCAGGTAAACAAACTCACCACCTGACACTTTAAGGTTCACCTTTTCAAGAATGAGGCTATTACCCTGGTAAATGTTCACATCCTTCAGATCAACAATAGGTTCTGCCATGCTGTCGCTTTTTTGCAAAATAAAGCAAAGATGGGGAGAGAATGATAAAAATTTGTGCTTAATTTACCCCAAATGAACTGATCTTATGAATAAGAAAATGATCCTGACAGGCTGCCTTTTTATCATGGCTTTCTCTTCAATGGCCCAGGTGGCTGATACTGCCAAACTCATTCCACCGGTAACGCAACCTGAAAATGAAATCATCTTTGAAAAGGTAGAACAGGAAGCGACATTTCCGGGGGGAGACAGGGCTTGGGTAAGTTTCCTCCGAAACCATCTCGATCCCAATGTTCCCGTAAAGAAAAATGCAAAAGCCGGGTATTATACTGTGATCGTCCAGTTTATAGTTGGAAAGGATGGTTCCATCTCTGATATAAAGACCCTGACCGATCATGGGTATGGAATGGAACAGGAAGTGATCCGTGTAATAAAATTATCCCCTAAATGGGTGCCGGCACGGCAGAATAACCGGGTTGTAAAAGCTTACCGTAAACAACCTATCACCTTTGTTGTGGAGGAGGATAAGCCAAGAAAAAAGAACGGGAATTAAGCGGGTAAAATTCTGTGCTTATCCTAATAGGAGATTACTGCCCCATCTGGTGTTTTTATCTCCAGGCTTTGTTTTGCAGAAGCCTCTACCTTTCCTATCACCCTTGCTTCCACCCCAAATTCTCTGGCCATGGAGATAATATGATCCGCCTCTTTTTCCGGGGTGTAGATTTCAAGCCGTGTACCCATATTGAAAACCTGGTACATTTCCCTGGCATCGGATCCACTGGCTTTTTTAATGATGTCAAAAATAACCGGGGGGCTAAACAGATTGTCTTTTACGATCCTGACATTCGCAGGCACATACTTCATGCATTTTGTTTGACCGCCGCCGCTGCAATGGATCAATCCTTTAATGGCATCCCATTTTTCAGTCAGGAGTCTTTTCATTACCGGGGCAAAGGTCCGTGTAGGGCTCAATAATAATTTCCCTACTTCCAGTTCTCCAAACCCATCCACAGGCACTTTTTCAGTCATCCGGTGTGGCCCAATATAAACTACATCTTCATCCAGGGAAGGCTCGAAAGTTTCGGGGTAATGCCCGGCATAGTATTTAGACAGTACATCGTGGCGGGCGCTCGTAAGGCCGTTGCTGGCTACGCCACTGTTATATTCGGGTTCATAAATTGATTGTCCAAAGGAAGCCAGCCCAACGATCACCTGTCCAGGCGCGATATCCTCATTGGTCACCAGGTTTTTCTTTGGCCAGCGGGCAGTCATGGTTCCATTCACCGTAATGGTGCGTACCAGGTCGCCCACATCGGCGGTTTCACCACCCATAAAGGTGATGTTTACGCCCATGTCACGCATGGTATCAAAAAATTCCTGGGTACCCTGTATAACAGCCTGAAGTACTTCCCCGGGAATCCGGTTCTTATTGCGGTCGATGGTGGAGGAAAACAGAAGCTGGTCACTGATTCCCACACAAAGCAGGTCGTCCAGGTTCATCACAATGGCATCCTGCGCGATACCTTTCCAAACGCTGATATCACCTGTTTCCTTCCAATACAGATAGGCCAGGATGCTTTTTGTTCCGGCCCCGTCTGCGTGCATTACATTCACCCAATCGGCGTCCCCTCCTATCACATCCGGGTAAACCTTGCAAAAGGCACGGGGAAACAACCCCTGATCAAGGTGTTTGGTAGCGGCATGAACTTCTTCTTTTTGGGCGGAGACCCCACGTTTGGAATACAGGCTCATAATAGGGGGCAAAACTAATTATTATCTGTTAGTTTTGCACCTGTTTATGCAGGTACACCGCAACTTAGACCAATTACCACCCTTTCGCCAGGCTGTTGTCACCATCGGCACTTTTGACGGGGTACACCAGGGACATCGTCTTATTATCCGCCATTTAAAGGAGGAAGCTGCCCGAATTGGCGGTGAAGCGGTGTTGATCACCTTCCATCCCCATCCCCGAAAAGTGGTTTCTTCCACTATTCTGGGGATACGGTTGATCAATACCCTGGAAGAGAGAATCGGGCTTCTGGAAGAGGCGGGAATCGACCACCTGGTGATCGTCCCTTTTACCGGCGCTTTTGCCAATCAACCCGCAGATGCCTATATCCGGGATTTCCTGGTAAGCCGCTTCAAGCCACACACCATCATCATTGGGTATGACCACCGTTTTGGGCGAGACCGCCAGGGTGATTATAAGATGCTGGAAGAGCAGGCAGCCCAATTTGGATTTCAGCTTAAAGAAATACCCAAACATATCCTTCGGGAGGTTTCCATCAGTTCCACCCGTATCCGGGAGGCCCTGCTTCACCACCAGGTAGAATTAGCCAACGAGCTCTTAGGCTATCACTTCTTTTTTGAAGGGGAAGTGGTTCATGGAAATAAGTTAGGCCGCCAGTTAGGGTTTCCTACGGCCAACCTCCGGGTAGCCAATGAGGAAAAGATCATTCCCGGTGATGGTATCTACGCGGTTTATGCACAGGTGGAAGGGGAAAGTGAAATGCTCAAGGGCATGATGAGTATTGGTTTTCGTCCAACCGTAGATGGCAAACAACGGGTCATTGAAGTGAACCTGTTTGATTTTAACAGGGATATCTATGGAAAAAAACTCAGGGTCTATGTAAAAAAACACCTCCGTGAGGAGGTGAAATATGATATCCTTCAAGACCTGGTAGCTCAAATAACCAGGGATAAGGAAGACAGCCTGAACGTGCTTTAGAATTCTATTTCAAATTCAAATTTGCTGGGATCGTCAAACAGTTCATCCAGGGTATTTTCAATGGTGACTGTTTTTTTGTCGTCGGACAGCACCACATTTTTTCCTTCAGCCTTTTTAACGGGTTTTGGTAGGGTGATGGTGTACACGGAGCGCATGGCCGGGAGACCCTGGTCGATGGCCTCTTTCATTTTTGACAACAGTTCGTCTCCGGCCAAATCGGCTATCTTTTCCCCGATTTGTTTGCGGGTGATCTTACCTTTTTCAAAGTGAAGCTGGAAATATTCATCCGGGCTGGGGATACCGGGTTCTTTACCGCCTACCGACATTCCTTTGAACGGGTTCATTTCTTCTTCCTCTTCCTTGGGGGTATTGTTCTCGCCAAGCTTACCCAGGCTTTTCCCAAAGAAATCAGATTTCTTCATGGCTTCCCGTATTTTGTTCATGTCCTCCAGGTTACGGAAGGGAGTGGTGATGGTCATTTCAAAATCTCCCCCTTCGCTATCCATGGTCATGGCCACACTGGCTTTGCGAAAAAGGTCTTTTTCTTCGGCCGTCAGGCCTTCGGCAGAGTCAACCATGGATCCTAATACAAAGGATGTGTCCATTTTTATTTTTTCTTCTCCCATGCCACCCATACCGGCCAGCATGCCCATGATGGCGCCCATATCTACCCGGGTGGACATTTCACCACTTCCATCCTCTTTAATAGTGATATTGTTGAACACATCAAAGCAACTGGTGAGTACCAGCGAAAGCAGGATAAGGAGGGAGAAAGCAATTTTCTTCATGTTAAGTTTTTTACAAATTTACCATCATTTTTACTACCATCTCCTTTAATAGGGAGGCGTCTTCTGTACCGGCATCATGCACCCCAACACTTTTCAGGTTGTATTCATGCAGGAGGAGCAGTATCCTTTCAGTGGCTGGATAATCATAGTTCCTGGCGGCCATCAGATAGTCCTTTACAAAGAACGGGGCAATGCCGGTGGTGGCAGAAATGGTTTTTTCATCACGGGTATTGACCCCATGAATCATAAACACTTTGGAAAAATACCCATACAGGGAAGGCAATACCAGTTGAATGGGGGCGGCTTTGGGGTTGGCGGCAAAATACTGAATAATACGAAGCGCCTTGGGCAGGTCACGGGTAGCAATGGCTGCCTGCAATTCAAACACATTAAAATCTTTGCTTATACCGATAAAAGCCTCAATATCTTCTTCTGTGATCGACTTTTTCTTTCCCAGGTTTACGAGAATTTTTTCAATCTCATTTTCAATCCGGGTCAGGTCGTTTCCGGTATGGTCGATCAGGAGCATGGTGGCTTTCTGGGTGATGGTGTAGCCTTTTCCTTGCACCATTTCATGTGTCCATTGCGGGAGCTTATCTTCGTAGATCTTTTTGGTGGTAAGCATTACCCCCTTTTCCTTTAGCAATTTGGCCAATTTGGTGCGGCCATCCACTTTTTTATCCTTGTAGGATACTACAAAAATGGTGGAGGGTGAAGGGGTCTCCACATAGGGTTCCAGTTTATCGATATCCCGCATTTGCTGGGCCTCTTTTAGCAATACCACTTGTCTTTCCGCAAACATGGGGTATCTCCGACAGGCATTTATAACATCTGCCCAGGCGGCATCCTTTCCGTAAAAGACAGTAAGGTTAAAACCAGCTTCAGCTTCGGAAAGAATATGGTGTTCGGCATATTTCATGACCTTATCGATAAAGTATTCCTCCTCTCCTTCCAACCAGTAAATTGGCTTGAATACCCTTTTTTCCCATTCCGATATGATCTTTTCTGCCGACATAAAACGCTAAGATACAGGCTTTCGCAAATGTAGGCTGGAATTTTTGCTGACAATTCCACACGCCGGTTAAACCTTTTTTGGCACGGTTTTAGAAAATGGAGTTGTTCAGGTATGTGAAGAAGAACTTCGCTGCCGGGCTTTCGGAAAAAAATAATTTTGAAAAACCCATATTAAAACCCATAACGATGACAAACACTAACTATCCATCGGCCACTCCGCAGGAAACCAAACCCAAGAGCAGTTCAAACAAGAATATCCTTATCGGTATTCTGGCAGCCGGTTTACTGGGAACCTGGGGATACCTGCTGTATGATAAGAACAAGACCAATGAAACCCTGGGTCTGAAAGATAACAAGATCACTTCGGTGACCAACCAGTTCGATTCCCTCAAGTTTGCCTATGATGAGGCAGTTCTCAGGCTCGACTCCCTTACCGGGGACAATAACCTGAAAGAAGGCCAATTGAGCGATCGCCAGAAGGAAATCGCCGATCTGAAAAATCAAATCCGTGGCATCATCAAACAAAAGAATGCCTCTCAGTCTGAAGTGGCTAAACTTAAGTCCCTGATCGGTCAACTGAATGATAAGATCACCAGCTATGAAGCTGAAATCGCCCAGTTAACTGCCCAAAACCAGCAGTTGACAGCCGATAACGCGCAATTGACCACCGAAAAGCAGGTGCTGACAGACAATCTGACTACTACCACCGCCGAAAAGGATGAAGCCCTCCGCACCGTGGATGTGGGTTCTACTTTCAGCGCTTCCAATATTCAGATCACTCCAGTGAACGAAAGAAAGAATGGCAAGGAAAAAACAACCACCACCGCCAAAAAGGTAGATAAGCTGATCGTTTCCTTTGATGTGGAAAACCGTATTGCCAAATCCGGTCCTGCCGATATCTATATCATGGTCACCTCTCCCGAAGGCAAGATCATCTCCGATGCTTCCCTTGGTTCTGGTAACCTGAGCACCCGCAACGATGGTGAGCGCACATTTACCAGCAAGCTCTCTATCAATTACGATCAGGGTACCCGCAAAAACCTCCAGCTCCCCATCCAGTGGTCTGGTTTTAAAACTGGTGACTACAAGATTGAAGTATATCACAATGGCTTCAAAATTGGTGAAGGTGTGAGAACCCTGAAAAAAGGTGGAATCTTTGGGTAATTAGGTAAAAAAGAGAATACAAAAAATAAGGAAGTTGAGAATCAACTTCCTTATTTTTTTTCCCTATTCTTTAATCCTTATACCTAATTTCCAATTTCTCCCTATCTTGTTTATATGAAGGACGCCAAATCGCTTCTCCTGCTTTTTCTCTCTACCGGACTGGTGGGTACCTGGATCTACCATTTATACGATAAGAATAAATATGGGGCCTCAGGCCCAAAATCGGCAGTTTCAATTGATACACAAGCAATTGTAAAACCCTACCTGGATTCGGTGCTGGCCTTGAGGATGGGGGTCAGCCAATCAGTGGATACTCCAACCGCCTCCCTTGATTCCCTCAAAGGGCAATTAAGTGGGAAACTGATGGAAATCCAGCGGCTGAAAAGCCAGATACAGGCCATTTTAAAAAAGCAGAACATATCCTCCACCGATCTGCAGAGCGCCAGAGATATGATCCGTGAATTGCGGTTCAAAATGGAGGATATGCAGGTCCAGAATACCGATCTGGAAAAAGAAAGGGAAAGGTTAAGCCAGGTAATGGCCCAACTGAATACCCAGGTTGACTCCCTTCAGGTTGGTATCCGTAAACTGGATGAAGAAAACAAAAAACTGGTTAAACAGGTAACTGATGCCTCCCTTTTTGTAGCCACTTCCACCAGTCTGCAGGCCATGAACCTAAGGTCCGGAAACCGGGAGGTGCCTACAGCCTCTTCCAAAAAGGCCAAAAAACTGGTCGTCTCCTTTGATGTGCAGAACAATGCCCTGAGTTTTTCCAATGCGGAATTGGTCATTGTGGTAAAGGATCCCAAGGGCAAGACCGTTACCGAGGATATCTGGGGTTCAGGCAGTTTTGATACCCGTACGGAAGGACGAATCAGCTTTACGCGCAAAGTAAAATTTGACTACAATAAGGGTGAGCCTCATAACATCCTATTCTCGCTAAGCCCAGATGAATTTATATCCGGCACCTATCAGCTACTCGTATTTCACAATGGAGTAAGGATTGCGAAGACTACATTGGGGTTGAATTGAGGAGGAGAATGGTTAATGGTGAAAATGCTAAATAAAGAAAGGTCAATAGTAAATACTATTGACCTTTCTTTTACTTATTATTTGATAAATTCACTATTCACCATTCACCATTCACTATTCACCTACTCACCATTCACTATTCACCATTCACCTTCCCACCATTCCCTAGAACAAATTATATCCATAGCTCACATAATACAGTCCACCCACAGCCGGGCTACCATAACCGGTGCGGCGGTAAGTATTGGCGATATTGGTACCTCCCAGGCGGAAGACACCTTTGCTATTGGGGACTTTGTAGGTGAACTGCACATCAGCCGACAGGATAGCGGGCAGTGTACCGGTAACGAAAGTACCTTCATAGTACACCTCATCCTGCCACTTCATGATGAAATTGAAGCCGATATTTTTAACCACATTATCATTACGCAGACCCACATTCACGCGGTATTTGGGTGCGTTAAAGAAGGTGACAAATCCGGCGGGAACATCATTCAATTCATCGGAGTAAGCGTTGGTGCTGAATATAAAACCACGGGGAAGCTGGTATTCCAGACCAATACCCCAGCCTTTTGCTTTAACATCATTTTCCGCGTTCTCGTTGTAAGACAGGTTGCGGGTGGTCAGGGGGTTGAGAATGCCACTGGGAGTACCGGTGGTTGACTGACCGATGGCCACAGCTGCCAGGAAGTTATCGTAGGTGCTAAAGTAATAGTAGGCATCAATCAGGAGTTTTTTAGCAATAACGCCTTTGTAACCTACTTCAGTTGACACCACGCTTTCAGGTTTCATGCCCTTGTATTGAGCTTGAACCAGCAGGTTGGTATTGTTGGCAGCACGGGCGGCGGCGATTGATTCAGCCGTATAACCCGGGTTGGTGGTAAGGTTGTAGTAAGTCTGGAATTCGGGGATACCACCGATCAGGATACCAGAACCAACGTTCAGGTTGATATACTGGTTTTGGTTGGTGGGGAAACGATAAGCTGTCTGATACGAAACACGGATATTGTTATCCTTGGCAACTTTCAACACGGCTGTAAAGCGGGGGGTGAAACGGCCATCAAAGTTCTTGTGTTTGTCGTAACGGCCGGCGGCAGTCAGGGTAAGGGCATCATTGAAGATTTTCTTACGCAACTGAACATAAGCGCCATATTCACTAACCTTAATAGGTCCGGTTGTATCGCTAAAGATGGTCCCTTTAGAGTTCAGGTTATAGAGTTTCCAGTTGGCACCGGTAATTACTTCCACCTTATCACTAAAGTTCAGAACATCCGACATGTTCCACTGACCTTCTATGGAATAAAGATCGGTGCGGTCGAGGAATTTGGCCCCGGCCGGGATGGCGGTGGACATGATCTTATCCTTCATGGTATTAAAGGCATTGGAACCAGGAAGGGGGCGGCCAACATCGGCGGCATTACGGGCAAACTGATGGGCCCCATATTCATCGGCGGGAAGACCATTGCTCAACACATTGATCTTATATCCAAGATAGTTACCCAGGTAAGTGGGATACCAAACATTACTGTTCTTAAAGGCTTCCTGCATCAAACGGCCCAGAACCGTAGCGTTATAGGCTTCTCCGGCATTTTCCTGGGTGGTATAGCCACGAACAAACCAGTTTTTGTGGCGAATTTCCAGTTTATGCTGGGCCATTTTGAAGTTACGGAGGGAATAGCGGTCAGCACCGGTATATACGGTTGTACCGGCACCCCAATACGTGCTCCAGGAGGCTTCGATGCCGGGAGTGATTTTATAGTGGAAACCGGCATTGAACTTAAAGTTCATGGTATTGTAATCAACCAGGTCGCGCTCGTTATAACCGGTACGGGAAACGTTTTGGTTTGGTATCAGGTTATTCCGAAGCCCCCAATAGAAGGGGAACATTTGGTTGATGGTGTTCAATAAGGTGGGGTTGCTGCCAAAAGCACCGGTCAGTATCGCGGTGATTTGAGACTGGGTGGCATTAGCAGGAATGATCCCGTTTAGGGTAGACACAATATTGGGGATGGCGCCACCGGAAGCGGCGGCAATACCTGCGCGGTAGCTTTCCTGAACGGAGAGACCTACGCTGTACATATTGGCGGAGGTTTCATCGCCATAAACGTTAACCCCGTCATAGTTGGGATCGGTCTGGCGGTTGCCTGGAACGATCTTGCTCAGGACGTTGTTACGCAAAACGTTACTCATATCATCAGCTTGCCAGTCGTTGGCCTTGAGGAATTGGGCGTTGAGTTTGATGGCCCATTTATCCTTGTGGTTTTTGGCCCAGCGGAAGGTCCAGTCGTAATAAGGTGAAGGGTTGCGTTGCTTCCCATCGGTATGCATGACACCTTGCTTAAGGTTAAAGCTGAGACCCTGGTATTTGAAAGGGTTTTTGCTGTTGATCAGCAAGGTTCCGTTCATACCCCCCGAACCATACAGGGCGGAGGAGGCGCCGGAAAGTAATTCAATATTGTCCACATCCAGTTCAGTTACACCGAGGATGTTTCCCACGGCAAAGTTCAGACCGGGGGCCATATTATCCATCCCGTCGATCAACTGGTTTAAGCGGGTATTACCACTGCTTACAAAACCGCGGGTGGTAACTGTGCGGAAGGTAAGACTGGCAGTATGCATATCCACCCCTTTCAGGTTGGTAATGGCATCATAATAGTTGGGTGCAGCAATATCTCGGAGATTGGCGCCACCGAGTTTTTCGATGGTAACCGGGGCATCCAGCGCCCGTGTCACGGAGCGGGTAGCGGCAACCACCACTTCCTGACCAAGGGCAGAAGTGGCAACGATCGATACATCGATACTGGCAGCCGGATCTGAAACAGCTACTTCCTGTGACTCGAAGTTAATGGAAGAAACAACCAGGGTAAAAGGCGGTTTCTGGGTGGTGGTAAAAGAGAAATTACCATTCTCGTCGGTATAGGTCCCGATGGAGGTACCCTTGATGGTCACCGAAACAGCCGGAACGGATTGTTTGGTGGCGGCATTCCGCACGGTCCCTTTAATTGTGATAGTCTGAGCAACGGCAGCAATCGAAGCCAGGCCCGCTATCAGGCACATGGCCAAACAGCGCAAGCTTTTTCTCATATTGGTATGATTTGGTTTATAAAATCAAATGTAAAATAAGGATTGTAATATTTATCTAAAAATTTAATTTTTAATTAATAAGAGCGGTTTTTCACCGGGAAAATCGGGTGCGAATCAATAGATTTGCGTCAATTTCCTGCGCGTATGTCAACCTTCCATTTTCCATCACAGACAGGCTTTTACCGGGGCAAGGTCCGGGATGTTTATACCATTGCCGATAAATGGCTGGTGATGGTGGCCAGCAACCGGATATCGGCCTTTGATGTCATCCTCCCCCGCCCTATTCCTTTCAAGGGCCAGGTATTAAACCAGATCGCGGCCCACATGCTTAACGCGACAAAGGATATATGCTCAAACTGGCTGGTGGAAACCCCGGCCCCCCAGGTATCCATTGGCCGGAAATGCATACCTATCCGGGTGGAAATGGTGATACGCGGCAACCTGACCGGTCATTCCTGGCGTACCTATAATGCCGGTATTCGTACCCTTTGTGGTGCCAATATGCCGGATGGCATGAAGGAAAATGACTTTTTCCCCCAACCGATCATAACCCCTTCCACCAAGGCCGAAGCTGGCCATGATGAAGATATCAGTCCGGAAGAAATCATCAAAAATGGCCTGGTAACCGAATCAGAATGGGCCCTTTTGGAAAAATATACCCGTCAGCTTTTTGAACGCGGAAAGGAACTGGCTGCCAAACAAGGTCTGATCCTGGCTGATACCAAATATGAGTTTGGGAAACTGGGCGACCAGATCGTTTTAATGGATGAGATCCATACACCCGACAGCTCCCGTTATTTTTATGCTGAAGGGTTTGCCGACAGGCAATCACGGGGAGAAAGACAAAAACAACTCAGTAAAGAGTTTGTCCGCGAATGGCTGATCGCTAACAATTTTATGGGAAAAGAAGGCCAGGTAGTTCCGGAAATGACCGATGCCTGGGTGAATGAGATCTCCCAACGCTATATCGAATTGTATGAAAAAGTGATTGGTGCGCCGTTCAAGCCGGAAGAATGGGCGGAAGCAGATGTGCTGTCAAAAGTGAATGAAAGTCTGGAAAAATTAACTGGGTTGAAATAAGGTTTCCCGCAGCGCTCGCGGCGTTTCTTCGCAAGCGCTGCGGGAAACAGCTAATAACAATAATAATCGATCTTATCCTGCGCGGTATAGTAGTTCAACCAGTAATCAGTTACGGTTCCCTGAATGGTACGACCCGCGGTGAAATTGTAAAAGGTTCCATATCCCCAATGACTCAGGTCGCCATAAATTATATCCCCCTCAAAGGGCATAAAACCCCCGTTAGCCCTTACAATGGTGTAACCGTCAAAGGTTTCCAGCACATAATAATCACAATAATTGCTACTATAGACCACTACCCCTCTTTCCTGGCTTAACCAGAAATCTTCATCGTTGTAGTAGCCTCTTTTGGTACAGGAACCGACCAATACCGCCAAACCGATAAGTAAAAAGGAAAGGGTAAAAATTCTTTTCATAGCTGGTGTTTTTTATTGAAACAATGCTTTTACCTATTAGAATGAAAATGACATACCAGGGTTTGATGACAAGATGTTAAATTCGTAACCAAACTCTTAAAGGTTTTAACAGATCATGAAAACACCCCTCCTCTTTGTACTTGCTTTTCTTACTTTTCTGGTTTCTTCCATTGGACAAACCAACCAGCCATACCTGCTTGTTGGCACCTATACCGGAACCGGAAGCAAAGGAATCTATGTATTGAAATTTGATGTGCAAACCGGTAAGTCGGTCATGGTGAGTTCAATTGAAACCAGCAACCCTTCCTTTTTGGCAATTTCAAAGACAGGTGATTTTGTGTATGCGGTCAATGAAGACAAACCCGGCAAGATATCGTCCTTCTCCTTTGATAAACTAACAGGGACACTGAAGTTTCTAAACCAGGTAGAATCCGAAGGGGATCATCCCTGTTATATCAGCATCGATAATACCGGCAAATGGGTGGTGGTTGGAAATTACAGCAGTGGTTCACTCGCCTTGTACCCTGTTCAAAAAGATGGAAGTTTGGGGGAGTCGGTACAGCGTATAAGGCATGAGGGTTCCTCTGTCAATGCCGAAAGACAGAATGGCCCCCATGTGCATGCGACTGTTTTTTCCCCAGACAATAAGTTCCTGCTGGTACCCGATCTGGGTATCGATATACTGCGGGTTTATTCATTTGATGCCCGAAAGGGAAAACTGGATGTCCCCAAGCATCCGATTGCGGTCAGTGAGCCTGGATCGGGTCCCAGGCACCTGAGTTTTTCCCCAGATGGAAAATTTGTTTATCTCCTGGAAGAATTAACAGGCACCATTGCTGTCTACTCCTTCATAAAAGGAAAGCTGGCTTTGATCCAGAATACCTCGGCCCAGCCTCTTGATTACCTGGACGAAGCCGGTAGCGCCGACATACATGTTTCGGCAGACGGACTTTACCTCTATGCCTCCAACCGCGCCAATTCCAATACGATCGGCATCTTTAAAATCGATAAGGAAACGGGATTACTGTCGCTGGCCGACCATGTATCCACAGAAGGGAAGACCCCAAGAAACTTCAATTTTGATCCTACCGGGGAATTCTTATTGGCAGCGAACCAGAACAGTGATGAGATCGTGGTATTTGAGGTTGATAAGAATACCGGCTTTCTTAAAGATTCCGGCAACAGGATACAAATTCCAAAGCCTGTTTTTATTGGGTGGATCAGGTAAAACTGATTGGCAGTTTACTCTTTCCGGATATTCTTGCGCTCCTTTGATTTATTGAAAATGTTCCGTCCTTTATCCAGGCCTTTGCGCTTTTCTTTTTGTTCCTCCATGGGCAGGTGGATGAATTCCTGGCATTCCTGGCTGCAGCATCCTTCATATTTAACCCTACATTCTTCACATTGTATAAAAAGCAGGTGACAGGCATTATTGGCGCAATTCACATGGGTATCACAGGGCTTTCCGCATTGGTGACAGTGGGCAATGATATCATCGGAAATCCGCTCTCCCAGACGGTCATCAAATACAAAGTTTTTGCCGATGAACTTATTCTTTAAACCCTTCTCCTTAGCCTGCCGGGTATAGTGAATGATCCCCCCTTCGAGGTGAAAAACATTTTTAAACCCTTTATGTTTCATGTAGGCACTGGCTTTTTCACAGCGGATCCCCCCCGTACAGTACATGATGATGTTTTTCTCCCGGTTTTCTTTCATCATTTCGACGGCCATGGGCAATTGCTCGCGAAATGTATCGCTGGGTATTTCAATGGCCTTATCAAAATGCCCCACTTCAAATTCATAGTGGTTTCGCATGTCGATCACGATCGTGTTGGGGTCCTCCGTCAGCCGGTTAAACTCTTCCGCATTTACATACTTACCCTTGTGGCGCATATCAAACCCGGGATCATGGATACCATCGGCCACGATCCTGCGACGGACTTTGATATCCAGGACAAAAAATGATTTTCCATTGTCATCCACCGCGATATTCAGACGCAGGTTCTCCAATCCCGGAATGCCATTGAGTTCTTGCCGAAACAAGTCCAGGTTGGCCGTGGGGATATTAATCTGGGCATTGATTCCTTCAGAAGCGATGTAAATACGGCCCAAAACCCCAAGGGCGCTGAATTTCAGGTAGAGCGAATCCCGAAAAGAAGCAGGGTCTTCAATAAAAAAGTACTGGTAAAATGAAATGGTTGTCCTGGGCGTAGGGTCATTCAGGATACGCTCCTTTAATTCTTTGCGTGATACCCGGTTGTGAAGCGACTTCATCCTACAAAAATACTAATCAGTCTCTGCTGAAACGCACACGCCCGTCAAAAATACCTCCCAGCCCTATCCTTACACCATAGCTATTTCCGGTACCAGGCTGCCAGGCGGAAACAATATCAACCCGGAATATCTTGAAGATATTCTCCAGACCGGCAAAGCCTTCTACATAGTAATTGTTCTTATTTACATAAAATGTATTTACCCCTGCTACCAGGTTCCATTTGAGCTTATTGAACAAGGGTATCTTATTAGTGAGCAAGCCGTTAAAATGATGTTCGGCATGTCCGACAAAATAAAATGCCTCGGAATTGCTGTACCTGTAATAGGGAGCCAGTTGAAAACTGTTTAGGTATTTGAAGTTATAAAAGGTCTGGTTGCCATTAAAATGCTGCAGATCGGGTATCTCCACCCTGTTATCATTCAGGAACCCGCCAATACTTACCTTGTATCTAAACTCCCCTTTAAGCTTCAGGTTGAGATTATCATAAACAGACAACTTCCATTTATCAAAATCCACATCACTGCCGGCCAGTTTATGGATCCCTTTGCTGTATTGGAATTCAAAAATGGGCCATTTGGAACCGATGGGGATCTTTTCCCGGGGCAATTCGATGTAGCGTTGCCCGGGCTGATAGCGTAAGGTAATACCTGCTACCAAAGCCTGGTGTTTAGCGAAGGGGATCCCTGCCAGTTCAAAAGGATGATTGGGAAGAAGCACGCGGTCCTTGTTAAAGAATGAAAAATCCGTACTGTTCTGAACAGGGAGACGGTCTTCATACACCAGGTTTACCAACCAATCCAGTCCATTTTCAAAGCGGTTATGGTATTCAGCCGCTCCAAACCAGTTTTCATAGTACTTGGCATAGTTCTTTTTGGCAAACAGGGTATAGGCGGTATTTGACAGGGGATCGATTGGTTCCTCGTTGTTGAATTGGGAAAGTCTTTTTCCTCCGGAGAATTTCCAATACCTGTTTCGGAAAGATTCCTTTTTCTTCCGGATCAGGAAATCCACATACGAGTTCAGGTGCCCATTGCTGAACCCATACCGGGTATTCCAGTCGATCCTGAATTCGTTGGGGGAATTCCTGGGCAGAAACCGAAACCGTTGAAGGGCCTGTATGGCTAATCCCTCCACAGAATTGTATTGAAGTCTGGGGATCAGGGGTTTTAATTCATACCCACCCAAATAACCCTGGCGATAGAAGTTTCGCTGTACGCCTGACCAGAGAATATCTTTTACACTTACGGGTTTTTGGTTCCTTCGCAGGGAATCAAGCCGGGCTTTTGAAAACATGGAATCTCGTTCCACTACGGCCAATGAATCTTTGAATTTGTAATCCTGTTTTTCATCGGCTTCCAGGGGTACGGGTCTTACCTGGTCCCAGTAAAGGCTATCCTTTTTATTATAGGCCGTATCATACTTCATGAATACCCGTCCAAAAGTCTTCTTGTTAAATCCCGGATTGAGCACATAATCATTATACACGTTGACAAAATTCCCGGTAAAGTCAAAGCCAAATTTCTTGGTAGCCAGGTAGGTGACCTGGTTTTTTGTACGCCATACCTCCGGTGTCACGGGTACATGGGTTTGTGTGACCTTAATGGTATCCAGTAATTCCAGTTGATAATCTTTGGTGGTCATCAGTTCGAGACTGTGAATCCGCCAGTCGTCCTCCACAATATTGATGTAACCGGAGAACAACGGCTCATTCATACGACGGGGAATGACCTTGATCCGGTTGATCATTTTTTTATCTTCAAAAAATGTTCCTTCCAGTTTATAGCGGTAATAATGCAGGGCGTTTTCGGCTATAGGAGATACAAATCCGCGTTTATTGACGGTGTTATCCAACAGGGTAACATTGTTTTGATAAAAACTGATAAAGAAGGGAAAACTCAATCCCATTCCTCCCCCACTCTGCCGTGAAGAAAGAACCTCAAACTTTATCTTGCCAGGTTCTTTGTATGACACCCTGGTCACTGATTCGGAAAGAAACAGAATACCCCGTCCCAGGGAATCGATGCCATCGGTGGAATCCAGTTCAATTTTCTGTCCAAAGATCTTCTTAGGTAGCCCTCTTGAACGCAACAATCCTTTGATGTACACATCCACCATGAAGGAATCTACCTGTTTGTTATAGAAATCCCTTTTGCGGATGGCTTGCCGGATGACCTCATAGGCGGGGTCTTCTCCATTTTTCACCACCACTTCACCCAGGGTGGAGGGTTGTAAAGGAAGCACAAAATCCAGGACCTGGTTGTCGGTGCCGATCTTAACTTCTTTCTCCTGACGTTGGTAACCTACATACTGGCACACGATGGTATAATTACCCGGCTCCAGGTTAAGAAAGTACTTTCCCTGACCATTGGCAGTGGTGCCTTTGGTTGTTCCTTTGATGTAAATGGAGGCAAATCCAAGAGGTTGGCCTGACTCATCGAAAATGGTACCGGATATACGACCGGCATTGGCGACCAAAGAAGCAGAAATAATAAAAAGCAAGAGTAGAGTTTGTCTCATAGCGGAATGGTTGCCACGAAAATAATAGCCGCGCAGTTATGCTGCGCGGCTAAATATAACGTTGGGTTAGTTTTAACAGTTATGCGGTTCCCTATTTGCTTTGTCTAAGGAAACTTCCACTAAGGGCAGCTAAACCTGCCACTAAACCACCCACTACTCCGGTTACCAGGATGAGCAGGTACCTGTTTCCTTGCAGGGGCAACAATTCAGCGATCTTTTTGGATAGGATGCCCTGGTTGGCCATATCGATCCGAAACGCTAACAATCCCCATAAAATAAAGATGGCCAGAAATCCGGCTAAAAAGGCCTTTCCGGCTTTTTGGTGAACGAGGGCTGCTACCAGAAAAGAGGCTATGGCCATACTCCACCAGGGAAGTTTCATCCCGGCAACAAAGGCCAGGGCTGCGGTGAGAAGGAGGGCTACAAAAAATTTCATGAGGCTGTATTTAAGACTTACTGATTGTTATTTTCCATTTGATCTTATCGCTTGTCTTGTCTGCATCGTGCATAAACCAAAGTGAGTTGTATTTTCCTTCCACCCAGGTATCAACAAAACTGTCATAGAAGCGACTTCCCGGATTTCCATTCTGACCACCCGGGTAAACCCCATAGCCGGTGGTATTCCCCGATAGGTCGATGATCATACGCCAGCTTGGGCCATGGCTATGGGTCATGGCATTGACAATATTCCCACTACCCCCTACATGGAGGCCACGACGGGCAAAGGGCAACAGGGATTCTTTCAATAAATGATAAACACTGGGGTTCTTAAAGGCAGACCAGGTGAGTTTGTTTTTTATCTCCAGGTTTTTTAATTCAGGGGTCGCCTTTTTAAGTGCCAGGGTGACCATATCGGGAAGGGTTTCCACCACGGGGGTATTTCGGTCGTCGATATACTTCATGGCGGAATCTTTCAACAACCATTCGATGGTGGTTTGTTCATCCGGGAGTGGAATGGCGGGTTTGGTCTGAGAAATATCGTCCTTCCATATCCCCATTTCCAGACTATCATACCAGGCCTGAAAAATGGTTTGTCCCTTGGAGTCTGCATCCCCCTGAAGGTTCCAGCTACGTACCATGTCCAGGTACCTTTTTTCATTTTCGTCGAGCTTGGCCTCGTTTACATTCTTTAGTAACAAGGGCACCAGGTCTTCGGCCAGGGAATTGTGATAATTGTATTGAAGGTCCATCATATCCCTGACGGTTACCTTATCCATGGCAGCCAGTTTATGCGCAATGGTCACACCACGGGGGGTGATATAAGAACCGGGAATAAAATAGGGATAGGTGGAATCTGCCGGGCGTTGGTTGGCGCTAAAGAGATAACCCAGGGTGGGATTCTTGCTATGTGGGTTCTCCGGCTGTGGTATGAATCCCTGCCACATATAGCTGCTGTCGGTTCCGGGCATTACATATAAACCCTGGCGGTCCCAGCGGGCCGGGAATTTACCTTGCTGCCAGAGGGCTATATCCCCCGTTTTGGAGGCAAAGACAAAATTCTGTCCGGGGCATTGAAATTGGCTGATGGCTTTTTCATAGTCATCATAATTCTTTGCCTGGTTAAGGTAATAGAAGGTGGCGCCTTCATTGCTGGGGTCATGTGCCGTCCATTGAACGGCCAGGTTTCTGTTACTGGAGAGGTCATCAGTAAAATTCTGGTCATACATCACGGGGCCAAAAACTGTGTAAGCAACTGTATCAAAAATAGTGGCACCTCCTTTAACTTTTATTTCCTCGGTTCGGATATTCGCAGGCACCCATTGTCCATTGAACCAATATTCTTTTTTTGAATTGTCTTTGAACTTGATCTCAAAATAATCTTTTACATCCCGTTGTGCGTTGGTTACGCCCCAGGCTATGCTATCATTAAACCCGATGATCACAAAGGGGCTGCCTGGGAGGGAAACTCCATAGGCATTGCTTTTGGGCGTGCTAATTTGTAATTCGTACCAGATCGAAGGAAGCGATAGTTCCAGGTGAGGGTCATTGCACAAAATGGGGGCTCCGCTTTCGGTACGGCTGCCGGATACAACCCAGTTATTACTTCCATTGTTTTTGTTAGGCCGGCTGATCTCGGTTATATTGACCGCCTGTCTGTTGCCGAGGTAAAGGGAATCAGCCAAGGCAGGCTTTACCGGAACAATACCAGGGGCAGGGAAAGGCGTACCGGCAGGAACAATGGGCATCAGGGAATCATTGACCTGGGGGTAGAGTAACTGAAGTTCCCTATCTGAGAAAACGGTTTTGGCATTGGTATAGGCCAGGTCATTTTCAGTTCCGGAGGATAGCATTTTTGCCATCATCTTTAACAGGAGCGCCGTGCGATAATTGCTCCATTTCTCCGGTTTGAAGTTCAGGATCTTATACTCGAGGGGCAACTGGCTTTCAGTCAGCGAGGAAATATATGCGTTGATACCGGCTGTGTAAGCGTCAAAGGCCGCTTTCTGGGGGCTTTGATCAATATATTTCACGGCATTTTCGGCGGCAAAGCACATCCCCAGGCGGCGTTGTTCCCTGTCGAAACGGACTGCTTTTTCTCCGGCGATCTCACTGGCCCGACCTGCGGCCGCCAGGGTTTGGAGGTCCATTTGGAATAAACGGAACCGGGCATGGAGATAACCTTGTGCATAATAGGCATCCCATTCATTGTCGGCGAAAATATGGGGTACCAAACGGTCATCGAGGTACACATCCACCTTGCCTTGTACATCGGGAAGGGTTAGGTTTTCACTATAATCCGCTTCTAAAGGTTCGGCATTTTGCCAGAATCCATGTTGAGGGCTTAGGAATTTACCCAGCGGCATGGGGATGGAATCGCCAATGGGGTTGTTGAGCAGGTACACCAGTCCGCCGGTTATAGCGGTGCTAATGATAAATGGGATTATTCGCATGATCGTTAGACGCAGTCAGGTTAAAAGTTGGGAGAAAGATAATAAAATAAACCAAGGAAAATACTATCGCTTCCCTTCCACCATTTTCACAAAGGAAAATCGGTCAAATACCTCTTCTTTTATGGCTCCGTTTTCCCCTTTGGTCAAACGCATCATTTGCTGCACCTCCCCGGCACCCAGGGGCAGTACCATCATTCCCCCTGGTTTTAGTTGCTCTATGAGTTTTGGTGGAATTACCGGTGCGGCGGCGGTGATCAGGATCCGGTCAAATGGCCCATAGGTAGGGAGACCTTCATACCCGTCCCCATAAAAGAATTTTAGGGAGGGATAGGATTTCAGGTATTTAAATTCCCGGTTATTGTCAAATAATTTTCGTTGCCTTTCGATGGTATATACCTGGGCACCCATTTTGGCCAGCACACAGGCCTGATAGGCACTGCCTGTGCCCACTTCCAGTACTTTATCAAAGGGTTTTACTTCCAGCAACTGGGTTTGGTAAGCGACGGTATAGGGTTGGGATATGGTTTGGTCCTCTCCTATCGGAAATGCCCTGTCTTCATACGCCACTTCATCAAAGGCTGAATCAAGAAAAAAATGACGAGGGATGGAATCGATGGCGGTTAATACCCTTTCATCGGTGATTCCTTTTTCCCGGATGCCATCAACGAGTTTTCGTCGCATCCCCTTGTGCCGGTAAGTATCTTCAGTCGGTCTCATTGTCAGCCGCAAGATAAAGGCTTTGAAAATATATGTGTATGATTATTTTGGTGGTAATACTGCAACCCTGTAATTTTCAAGACCAAAACCAACTTGTATGCGCCCAATTACTTTCGTTCTGCTTGCCGTTATGATGCTTGTCCAATACTTCATCTGGAGTTCCTGGTATGTGACCATGGGAACCTATATGGGGGATCAGTTGGGCAGTGATGGAAAATTGATTGGCCAGGCCTATTCGATGCTGGCCCTCGCGACCATGGTTTCTCCGTTTTTTGTCGGAATGATCGCTGACCGTTTTTTTGCCGCCCAAAGGATCATGGGCGTGTTGCACCTGGTTGGCGCCGCCCTGCTATTCTTCACCACAAAAATTGATGACGGGGCCACTTTTAAATGGATCATCCTGCTTTATTCCCTGGCCTATATGCCAACTATCGCCCTTTCGAATAGTATCGCCTTTCACCAGATGACCGATCCGGGCAAACAATTCCCCTGGATCAGGGTATTTGGCACCATAGGCTGGATCATTGCCGGGTTGATGATCTCCCAGATGGGGATTGAAAAATCAGCTACTACTTTTCATGTCGCTGCCGGTGCTTCCGCCCTGCTTGGCCTGCTTAGTTTTGCCCTGCCCAATACACCACCCAAAGGTGGTTCATCGGATGGATCGGCCGCCAAAGCCCTGGGTACCGAGGCCTTTGTCCTTTTCAAAAGCCGCCCCTATCTGATCTTCTTTATCGCCGCTATCCTGATCTGTGTTCCACTTTCCTTTTATTATGGTTTTGCCAACCCGTTTTTAAATGAACTGGGTGTTGAAAAGGCTGCCGGAAAAATGACCATGGGGCAGTTTTCCGAAGCAATATTCATTCTGGCCATACCCTTCCTGTTCAATAGTATCGGGGTCAAGAAAATGCTTATCCTGGGTATGCTGGCCTGGATTGGCCGCTATATCCTGTTTGCCTATGGGGATAATGGGGCTAATTCCTGGATGCTCTACGCCGGTATCATCCTACACGGTATCTGCTACGATTTCTTCTTTGTAACCGGATATAT
>JAYRZH010000031.1:0-29160 GCA_041916555.1 Chitinophagaceae bacterium
TATCCGGACCGCTTCATTTCTGATCATGCCCAATGCTTACGATATCCGGTTTGTTTCCAATGACCAGATCAACCGGTCAAAATGGGACCAATGCATTGATTCGTCTGCCCATCCTCTCCTCTATGCAAAAAGCCTGTACCTGGATCAATTCTGCCCCGATTGGCAGGCTCTTGTGCTAAACGATTACCAAGCCGTGATGCCATTGACCGGAAGAATCAAATGGGGGATTCAATACCTCTACCAGCCCTTTCTCTGTGCCCAGTTGGGGGTGTTTGGTGGCAAAACTGACCAGCCTGTCATGGCTGCCTTTCTGCAAAACATACCCAGGAAATACCGCTATATCGATATCTGCCTCAATGCCGGAAACGATTTACCAGCAGGTACACCGGGTCTCTATTTCAGGGATAATTATGTATTGTCGCTTAAGCCCGAGATTGGCGAACTTACCCAACATTACCGGGAGAATACACTTCGGAATATCCGAAAGGCGGAAAAGGCAGGTTTGACCGTGGAAACAGGTTTCTCCTTTGATGTGGTCATCAAACTGGCCCGAAAAGAAAAACGGACCGCCGGAAACGGCGATACCCGCGAGTTCCTGCAGTTACACGCCCTTCTTCACGAAATGAAAAACCCTGAACAGGTGCAATCCTGGGGTGTTAGGAACAAAGAAGGTGAATGGATCGCTACGGCCTTATTTTTCTTCCATGCCAACCGTGCCTACTACATCTTTGTGGGTAATACACCGGAAGGACGCGAGAGCGGCGCCTCCCATTTACTCATTCATTCATTTATTGAAAAACAGGCGGGAACTTGTCTATTACTTGATTTTGAAGGGAGCGATGTGCCCGGGTTAGCATTTTTTTACTCCGGTTTTGGCGCGACACTGGAGAAATATCCTTGCTTGAAGTGGAATAGGTTGCCTTGGTTTCTGAAATGGGTAAAATAGGGTTTACCGATGAGACACAGAGGCGCAGAGATATTCAATAATCAATCATTGATCTTAGGCAGAGTTGTATTCAGATTAAAGAAACATATTTATTTGGGTAATAATAAGATTTCTAATAACCTGTAATCAGGAAATAAAAATCTCTGCGCCTCTATCTCTCTGTGGTCCCCCCCTCCTCCTCCTCTATCTAATCAGTCTTCCATCAATCGCTCTGCCAATACCATATCCAGGGGTGTTGTGATTTTGATATTTGTTTCCTCGCCGGCTACCAGGTTCACCTGCATGCCAAAGGCCTCTACCACTGTGGCTTCATCGGTGAATTTATCCTTATCATCAATCTGAAAGGCCGGCAATAATATCTTACTGTGAAAGGTCTGGGGTGTTTGAATAAGCATCACTGAGTTTCTATCCACTGATTCATTGATTTCACCCTTTACAATCCGCACACTGTCTTTGGAAGGAATAGCCGGAATGGCGGTGCCCGACTCCAGCGCCTGTCCATAACAACGGTGTATAAGGTCAGTGGACAAGAGGCAACGAACGCCATCATGAACAAAGATGATGGCTTCCTCTTCAATCAGTTGCAACCCATTTTTTACAGATTGAAAACGGGAGTCACCCCCTGCTGTGATCTGAATCCTTTCCTTATCAAAAAAGGCGTCAATGATTTCCTGGCCCATGTCGGTGTACTGAACCGGAAGAACCAATATCACTTTAAGGTCGTCGTAGGCTTCCAAAAAGGTTTTAAGGGTATAATACAGAACTGGTTTATCCTTAAGTAATAAAAATTGCTTGGGCAGGGTTGTTCCCATACGGGACCCTGATCCTCCGGCAACAATGATGGCAAATTTTTTCATGCTACAGATTTTCCGCGATGTTATTTATAGATCGCGATTTCCTGTTGACCCATTTCGGTAAAACTGGCGCGGTACATGCCTTCTGAGTTAAACACCATGGCTGTATGCCCATTATTATCCACGCCGATAATGCCTCCTTCTCCGCGGATTCGATGGAGTTTCTCATGCACCACAACCTGCAGGGCTGTTTGAAGGTCAAGTCCTTTGTATTCCATCAGGCAGTGAACATCATAGGCGGCAACGGCCTGAATGAATTTTTCCCCATGCCCGGTACAGCTTACCGCGCAGGTTTTATTGTTTGCGTAGGTGCCGCAACCAATGAGGGGTGAATCACCGATCCGGTTATAGCGTTTATTGGTCATCCCTCCGGTGCTTGTTGCGGCGGCTACATGGCCATTTTTGTCACAGGCAACCGCTCCCACCGTACCAAATTTCTTTTCTTCATGATGATCATCTATTCCCCTTGGATCATGGTCCAGTATCGACCGGTTTTCCTTCAGGGCTTCCTGCCATTGGCGATATCGCATTTCAGAATAGAAATATTCATCCGGTTCCAGGGCCAGTTGATGTTCGTTGGCAAAAGCCAGGGCACCTTCCCCACTCAGAAGTATATGTTCTGAATGATCCATGATCGATTGAGCCAACAGAATCGGGTTCTTTACCTGGCGTACACCGGCTACGGCTCCAGCCCTTCCTGTTTGCCCATCCATCAGAGCGGCATCCATTTCATGACGGCCTTCATGGGTAAAAACAGATCCTTTCCCGGCATTGAACCATTCACAATTCTCCAATGAAACAACCGCTGACACTACCGCATCCAGGGCATCACCTCCTTTTTGCAATACACCGATGCCGGCATCCAGGGCTTCTTTCAGGGCATTGAGATACAACGCCTCCATTTGAGCCGTCATCTTTGACCGGAGAATGGTTCCGGCCCCACCATGTATGGCAATAGCGAACTTTCCCATGAATAATGATATTCTAAGTTACAGAAAAGGGAATACAAAATCAGGACAGGAGCATTTCACATTCCTGATACAGGCGTTCCTTGTCAATGGCCGCTGTTCCCACTTTCTCGCAAACAAGTCCACCCGCTATATTCGCGATCTCTGCCATCAGATGGGCGTTGCTGGTAACAGCATATACAAGAGAGGCGACGGCGATCACTGTGTCACCGGCACCGGATACATCAGCAATGCTCCGCATATGGGATGGAAGAAGAGCGGCTTTATCCCTTTCCTGGTAAAAGACGCCCTTTTCTGAAAGTGTGATGAATGATATCCGGTGTTGGAGTTTATCCGCCAGTGCCTGGTGAATACTCCTCAGGTTGGTCAGGTTAACCTCTTCAGGTAGCAGGTTCAGGGCTTCCCGTACCTCTTTCAGGTTAGGCTTGAAGATGTCCACTTCCTGGTAGGCAAAGAAATTTTTTCTCTTGGGGTCAACGGCAGTCAGGATTCCTTTCGATTGGCAGAGGGATATAACTCCATCAATCACGGCCTCCGTCAACACCCCTTTATTATAATCTTCAAGGATGATGACCTGCGGTTTCTCCTTTTCTATGTACTGAGAGAACTTTTCAAGGAGATGGGTTTCCTCCCCTTTGTCGAGGTCAAAAGTAACTTCCGCATCCACGCGCATCATTTGCTGGTTGCGGCTGATGATCCTGGTTTTATTGGTGGTAATCCTTTTGCCCGAGCGAAAGGCGTATTGGGTGGAAATGCCTTTTTCTTCAAACAGGTCGCTTAATACGGTGGCTTCCTCATCATTTCCCATCACGCCAAGGATGGTCACTTTGGCACCAAGGGCGGCCGCATTTAGGGCCACATTTCCGGCGCCCCCGATCCGGTATTCACGTTGTTGCAGGGAAATAACTGGTACAGGTGCTTCAGGAGAAATTCTGTCCACCCGTCCCATCAGGTAGGTATCAAGCATAAGGTCACCGATAACACCTACCCGGAGTTTGGACATCTGCTGGAAGATCGATTCCAGTTCTTTCATGGTCAGTCTTTTTTCGTCTTGGCCTTTTCCTTTTCGTGCATGGCATTAAGCCCTTTCAGGAGATCGGTGGTCACATTATAGGCCGTGTCTTTAAGGTACATCAATCCAGGCTCACTGGCAAATATATAGGTATAGCCTTTCTCCGTATTGTAATCCTTGAAAAAGTCGCGGATCATGTTGAGTATCTTCTGTTGCTTTTCCATGAAGTACTGGCTCCTGGCCTGATCAAGACGGTCACGGGTGCTACGGATCTCATTATCGAGCACCTGAAGTTCCCGCTGGGCCTGTTCGCCCTGGGCCTGGGTCATTTGTGAGGCCTGGGCCTGGAAGGCTTCATATTTCCGTTGAAGATTCTGTTGAAGACGGGTGAGTTCACCGGTCATGGCATCGGCCTTTTTATTCATTTCCTTCTCCACTTCCTTGAACAGCTCAAAGTTGGCTTCCACGGAATCCATTTCAAAATATCCGATCTTGACGGCTTGACCTTCGGAAGAAACGGGAGAAAGGCTCTTTGCGGGGCTATTCCCGGTTTTTCCAGGTTTCTGGAATTGTTTGTAAAAAAGAAAACCCACTGCCAGCACCAGGATTCCATTCAGCACTAGTAACCATTTATTCATGCTTGTGAATTTATTGCAAGTTATAAAAAAGGAGCAGATATGGTCTGCTCCTTAGTATGCATTTTAACATCACTTTTTATTCTTCTTCGTCAAAGGCCATGGCCTCGCGGGTGGTTTGCAGCAATTCATACTCTTCTTTGCTACCCACGATCATGTTTTCGAAATCACGCAGACCGGTACCGGCCGGGATCAGGTGACCAGTGATCACATTTTCCTTCAGACCCAGCATTTCATCGGATTTACCCTGGATGGCAGCCGAGCTGAGTACCTTGGTTGTCTCCTGGAAGGAGGCCGCGGAGATCCAGCTTTGTACACCCAGCGAAGCCTTGGTGATACCGAGCAGTGTCGGTGCCGAGGTAGCGGGTTTGGCATCCCTGAATTCCACGAGCTTCTTATCGTTCCGGCGCAGCAGTGAATTCTCTTCCCGTACTTCGCGCAGGCCTACGATCTGACCAGCCCTGAACTTGGTGGATTCTCCGGGATCTGTCACCACTTTCTTATCAAATACCCAGTCGTTTTCCTGGATGAATTCAAACTTGTCAACGAGGTCATCCTCGAGGAATTTGTTATCACCCGGATAAACGATGGTTAATTTACGCATCATCTTACTAACGATCACATCAATGTGCTTGTCATTGATTTTTACCCCCTGCAAGCGGTACACTTCCTGAATTTCATTCACCACATATTCCTGTACGGCAAAGGGACCTTTGATCGCGAGAATGTCAAAAGGAGCAATCTGTCCATCACTCAGGGAAGCGCCGGCTTTTACAAAGTCACCGTCCTGGGCCAGGATCTGACGGGTCAGCGGAACGAGGTATTTCTTAGTTACCCCATCCTTGGCTTCGATGATGATCTCACGGTTACCACGCTTGATGGCACCCATGGTTACAACCCCATCGATCTCGGATACAATGGCCGGATTGCTTGGGTTACGGGCTTCGAACAACTCCGTAACACGGGGCAGACCCCCGGTGATATCACGGAGTTTACCCAACACCCTTGGAATCTTCACCAGTACCTGACCGGCCCTTACTTCATCACCATCTTCCACGATGATGTGGCTTCCGGTGGGCAGGTTGTATGATTTATTATCTTTTCCTTCGATCACCAGTGAGGGGATCTTGGTTTTGTCTTTGGTTTCAATAACCACCTTTTCGCGGTGACCGGTTTGTTCATCGGCCTCTTCACGATAGGTAATGCCATCGATCACGTTTTCGAAACGAACCTTACCGGCCTGTTCGGAAACCACAACGTTGTTGAAGGGGTCCCAGCTACAGATCAGGTCGCCTTTCTTGATCTTCTGTCCGTCTTTAACAAACAGAGTGGCGCCATAAGGAATGTGCATGGTATTCAGCAGGCGGTCGGTAGCTACATCCACGTTACGCATTTCACCGGTACGACCGATAACGATCTGTACTTTGGTGCCTTCGTTGTTCTCCGTGAGAACGGTACGGATACCATCAAACTGAAGAGTGCCATCAAATTTAGCCAGCAATTGAGATTCTACGGCTGCGGAACCGGCAACACCACCCACGTGGAAGGTACGCAGGGTCAACTGGGTACCAGGTTCACCGATCGACTGGGCAGCGATGATACCAACGGCATCCCCTTTCTGCGCCAGATAACCGGAAGCCAGGTTCTTACCATAGCATTTCACACACACACCGCGTTTGCTTTCGCAGGTCAATACGGAACGTATCTCAACGGTTTCGATGCCGGCTTCTTCGATGCGGCGGGCCAGTTCTTCGGTAATAGCCTGGCCACCTGCCACCAGCAGTTCATCCGATTGGGGATCATACACATCATGCAAAGAGGTACGTCCGGTGATACGATCGCTCAGCGGCTCGATGATATCCTCATTGTCTTTCAGTGCGGAGGTAGCGATACCACGCAGGGTTCCGCAATCCTCTTCCGTGATCACCACATCCTGGGCCACGTCAACCAGACGACGGGTAAGATAACCCGCATCGGCTGTTTTCAAGGCCGTATCGGCAAGACCCTTACGGGCACCGTGTGTAGAGATAAAGTAATCCAATACGTTCAGACCGCCTTTGAAGTTGGAGAGGATCGGGTTCTCGATGATCTCGGAACCGGTAGAACCGCTCTTTCTTGGCTTGGCCATCAGACCCCTCATACCTGCCAGCTGTTTTACCTGCTGTTTGCTACCCCTTGCGCCGGAGTCAAGCATCATGTACACGGAGTTGAAGCCTTGTTTGTCTGTACTCATTTCGTGGATCAGGGTCTCGGTGATACGTGTATCTACCCGGCTCCAGATATCCACGATCTGGTTATAACGTTCGTTGTTGGTGATCAGACCCATGTTATAGTTCTCCCACACTTCATCAACCTCTGACTTGGCTTGGGCCAACAGGTCTTCTTTTACTTCGGGAATGATCAGGTCATTGATATTAAAGGAGAGACCACCCTGGAAGGCCGTACGGTAACCCAGTGATTTGATATCATCCAGGAACTTAACGGTCTTGGGCACATTGGTAATTTCAATGATATCACCAATGATCTCCCGGAGGTTCTTCTTCGTAAGCAGCGCGTTTACAAAACCAACTTCTATAGGCACAAACTGGTTGAAGATAACGCGACCAACGGTGGTGTCGATGAGTTTCTTCACGAGTTTGCCGCCTTCCCGTACATTGGCTTTTACTTTGATCCAGGCGTGCAGGTCAAGCTGCTTTTCATTATAAGCGATGATCACTTCCTCGGCACCGTAGAAGGCACGTCCTTCCCCATTCACTTTCTCGGTGGGGGTGGATTTTTTACCTTTTGACAGGTAGTACAGACCCAGTACCATGTCCTGAGAAGGAAGGGTGATGGGTTGTCCATTCTGCGGGTTGAGGATGTTGTGCGCGGACAGCATCAGCAATTGGGCTTCCAGAATGGCGGCATTGCTCAACGGAACGTGAACGGCCATTTGGTCACCATCAAAGTCGGCGTTAAAGGCCGAACATACAAGCGGGTGAAGCTGGATCGCCTTTCCTTCGATCAATTTGGGCTGGAAGGCCTGGATCGAAAGACGGTGCAGTGTCGGGGCACGGTTGAGCATGATCGGGTGTCCACGAAGGATATTCTCCAGGATATCCCAAACCACGGCTTCTTTCTTATCTACGAGTTTGCGGGCGCTCTTCACTGTTTTTACAATCCCCCTTTCAATCAGTTTACGGATGATAAAGGGTTTGAACAGTTCAGCGGCCATATCTTTTGGCAGACCGCACTCATGTAATTTTAATTCAGGGCCTACTACGATTACTGAACGACCGGAGTAGTCAACACGTTTACCCAACAGGTTTTGACGGAAACGACCTTGCTTACCTTTCAGTACATCACTGAGGGATTTCAGGGCGCGACCACCTTCCGCCTTCACGGCGTTGGATTTACGGCTGTTATCAAAGAGTGAGTCAACGGCTTCCTGAAGCATGCGTTTTTCGTTACGCAGGATCACTTCAGGGGCTTTGATCTCGAGCAATCTTTTCAGACGGTTATTACGAATAATCACCCTGCGATAAAGATCGTTCAGGTCGGAAGAGGCAAAACGGCCACCATCCAGGGGAACGAGCGGACGCAGTTCCGGCGGAATGACGGGGATGTATTGCATCACCATCCACTCGGGGCGGTTGGTGATACGGGAATTGGCATCACGGAAAGCTTCCACCACGCTAAGACGCTTGAGGGCGTCGGCCTTCCTTTGCTGGGAGGTTTCGGTAGCGGCGGCATTACGGAGGTCAAAAGATAATTGATCAAGGTCAATACGCTGGAGCAGGTCATGAACCGCTTCAGCCCCCATTTTGGCAATGAATTTATTGGGGTCTTCATCCGGCAGGTACTGGTTATCCTTGGGAAGGCTCTCCAGGATGTCCAGGTATTCCTCTTCGGTAAGAAGATCACCATAGTTCTGACCCGCATCGGCACGGAGACCAGCCTGTATAACCACAAAACGCTCGTAGTACACGATGGACTCGAGTTTCTTGGAGCTCATTCCCAGCAGGTAACCGATCTTATTGGGAAGTGATTTGAAGTACCAGATATGTACGACAGGAACAACCAGTTTGATATGGCCCATGCGTTCGCGGCGAACCTTTTTCTCGGTTACTTCCACGCCACAACGGTCGCACACGATTCCCTTGTACCGGATACGCTTGTATTTACCACAAGCACATTCAAAATCCTTCACCGGCCCGAAGATCCGCTCACAGAACAGACCATCCCGCTCCGGCTTATAGGTGCGGTAGTTGATCGTTTCAGGCTTTAATACCTCTCCGTAACTCCTTTCCAGGATATTGTCAGGAGAAGCCAGCCCAATGGTGATCTTGGAAAAACTTGACTTGGGGCGGTTCTCTTTTCGCATTGCCATAGGTCGTATAGAGTTTGTCGTTATTAACTTAATTATTCAAATTTCAGGTCGAGACCCAATCCACGCAATTCGTGTACGAGTACGTTGAACGACTCGGGCACACCGGCGCGGGGTACGTTATCGCCCTTCACGATGGCTTCGTAGGTCTTGGCCCTGCCAATGATATCATCCGATTTGATCGTCAGCAATTCCTGCAGGATGTTGGAAGCACCGTAGGCTTCGAGGGCCCACACTTCCATTTCCCCGAAACGCTGTCCACCAAACTGGGCTTTACCACCAAGCGGTTGCTGGGTAATAAGGCTGTATGGTCCGATCGAACGGGCGTGCATTTTATCATCAACCATGTGGTGGAGTTTGATCACATAGATCACACCTACGGTTGCTTTCTGGTGGAAACGTTCGCCGGTTTCGCCATCATACAGGAAGGTGTGACCAAAGCGGGGGATACCTGCTTTTTCACAATAGGAGGCGATCTCTTCCGTAGTAGCTCCGTCGAAGATCGGCGTAGCGAATTTGATACCCAGTTTCTGTCCGGCCCAACCCAACACTGTTTCATATATCTGGCCAAGGTTCATACGGCTAGGTACACCCAGCGGGTTAAGCACGATATCAACCGGGGTGCCATCTTCCAGGAAGGGCATATCCTCAGCACGAACGATTTTGGCTACGATACCTTTGTTACCGTGGCGACCGGCCATTTTATCACCCACTTTCAACTTACGCTTCACGGCCAGGTACACTTTGGCGAGTTTCAATACACCGGCAGGAAGTTCATCCCCGATGGAGATATTGAATTTCTCCCGCTTGTACCTACCCAGTTCCTCATTGTACTTGATGCTGTAGTTGTGAAGCAGGGTATTGATCTGGTCGTCAACCTTGCTGTCACCGGTCCAACCAAGCGGATTGATATTCTGGTAATCCAGTTGGGCCAGGTTCTTGGCGGTAAATTTCGCGCCCTTGCCGATCTGTACTTCTCCAAAGTTGTTTCCAACCCCGGCAGAGGAATGATCTTTCAGGAGCGTTTGTAGTTTATCCAGCAATACTTCTTTCAGGTCGGTGACGTTCTTCTCGTGGATACGCTCCAGTTTTTCCAGGGCGGCCTTTTCACGCACTTTGGCATTCTTGTCTTTCTTGGCACGCTGGAAGAGTTTCTTGCCAATCACAACCCCTTCAACCCCGTTGGGGGCTTTGAGCGAAGCATCTTTCGCGTCTCCGGCCTTATCGCCAAAGATCGCCCGGAGGAGTTTTTCTTCCGGTGTGGGATCGCTTTCGCCTTTGGGGGTGATCTTACCAATGATGATATCGCCTTCTTTTACATGGGCGCCAAGACGGATGATACCATTCTCGTCAAGGTCTTTGGTGGCTTCTTCAGATACGTTGGGGATATCGGGAGTCAGTTCCTCTTCACCCAATTTCGTATCACGTACTTCCAATTCGTATTCGGAAATGTGTACGGAGGTAAACCAGTCTTCTTTCACCACGCGTTCGCTGATCACGATGGCATCCTCGAAGTTGTAACCCTTCCAGGGCATGAAGGCCACTTTCAGGTTCTTACCCAGGGCGAGTTCGCCATTTTGGGTAGCATATCCTTCAGTCAGGAAGTCTCCTTTCTTTACCTTCTGTCCTTTCTTGACAGCCGGTTTCAGGTTGATGGAGGTTTCCTGGTTTGTTTTTATAAACTTGGTCAGTTTGTAGATGCGCAGGTCATCTTCAAAGCTTACCAGTTTTTCACTGTCATTACGGTCATAACGGACATGGATCTCATTGGCATCCACGTATTCCACAACCCCGGTTCCTTCGGAGTGGATCTGGATACGGGCATCGCGGGCGGCTTTGCCTTCCAGACCAGTACCTACTACCGGCTCGTCGGGGCGGATTAGGGGAACGGCCTGACGTTGCATGTTTGAACCCATCAGGGCACGGTTGGCGTCATCGTGCTCCAGGAAGGGGATCAGCGAGGCGCTCAAACCTACGATCTGGTTGGGGGCTACGTCCATGAATTCAACATCCTGCTTATCGAGGATGGGGAAGTCACCGGTTTCGCGGCTCACCACTTTCTCTTCAACAAAGTTTCCTTTCTCGTCGAGCGGGGCGTTTGCCTGGGCGATCTTTGCTTCATCTTCTTCTTCTGCGCTCAGGAACACCAATTCCTTCATGTTCACTTTTCCATTCTCTACTTTGCGGTAAGGCGTTTCGATAAAGCCCATCTCATTGATGGTCGCGTGAACGCAGAGTGTGGAGATCAGACCGATATTGGGACCTTCCGGTGTTTCGATGGTACACAGGCGTCCGTAGTGGGAATAGTGTACGTCACGCACTTCGAAACCGGCGCGTTCGCGGCTCAGACCACCAGGTCCGAGAGCGGAGATACGACGCTTGTGTGTGATTTCGGAAAGCGGGTTGGTTTGGTCGAGGAACTGGGACAACTGGGAGGTTCCAAAGAAGGAGTTGATCACAGAGGACAGGGTCCTGGCATTGATCAGATCCACCGGTGTGAACACTTCATTGTCACGCACGTTCATACGTTCGCGGATTGTACGGGCCATACGGGCCAGACCAACCCCGAACTGGGCATAAAGTTGTTCGCCCACGGTACGAACACGACGGTTGCTCAGGTGATCGATATCATCGATCTCGGCTTTACCGTTGGTGAGGCGTACCAGGTATTTGATGATCTCGATGATGTCCTGTTTGGTCAGGGTTTTCTGATCCAGTTTGGCTTCGAGACCGAGTTTACGGTTGATCTTATAACGACCAACTTCCCCGAGGTCATAACGTTTGTCGGAGAAGAAGAGTTTGTCGATGATACCACGGGCTGTTTCGTTATCAGGGGCATCCGCGCCACGAAGTTGGCGATAGATGTGCTGAACGGCTTCGAGTTCGCTGTTGGAGGTATCCTTGTTCAGGGTATTGTAGATAATCGCGTAATCGCCACCCACATCTTCTTTCTGGATGAATACGCTTTCCACACCCATGTCGGAGATCATGTCGATGGCTTCTTCGTCAAGAACGGAGTCGCGCTCGAGAATCACTTCATTCCGCTCGATGGATACTACTTCACCGGTATCTTCATCCACGAAATCTTCAACCCAGCTTCTGAGTACGCGGGCGGCGAGACGGCGGCCCACGAATTTACCCAGTGATTTTTTGTCTCCTTTCACTTCATCGGCCATGCCAAAGAGTTCCAGGATGTCTTTATCAGTTTCATATCCGATGGAACGCAGGAGCGTCGTCACCGGGAATTTTTTCTTACGATCGATATAGGCGTACATCACGTTGTTGATGTCCGTCGCGAATTCCATCCATGCGCCTTTGAAGGGGATCACACGGGCGGAATAGATCTTGGTTCCGTTGGGGTGGATGGACTGGCCAAAGAAAACACCCGGGGAACGGTGCAATTGGGAAACCACTACCCGCTCGGCTCCGTTGATCACAAAAGTGCCGCGGGGGGTCATATAGGGGATATTTCCAAGAAATACATCCTGAACAATGGTTTGGAAATCCACGTGTTCCTCATCGTTACAGCTCAAACGCAGTTTGGCTTTCAGGGGAACCGCATAGGTAAGCCCTCTTTCCATACATTCTTCAATGGAATACCTGGGAGGATCGATAAAGTAATCCAGGAACTCCAGGACGAAGATGTTTCGCGTATCGGTGATGGGGAAGTTCTCCTTGAACACCTTGAACAAACCTTCATTGTTACGCTTGTCCGGTGTTGTTTCCAATTGGAAAAAATCTTTGAAGGATTGGATCTGGACTTCCAGCAGGTCGGGTGCTTCAGCCAAGTGCTTGATCTTACCAAAATCCACCCGCTGATTCATTTTTGTTGAAGACATATGCGTATAAACCGGTTTTTAACTGATTCCAGACGTACAAAATGCCATTAAGCCTTTATTCCCGTCGAAATAAAAGCCACTGATTTTCAATTATTTAGGCATGATTTGTGACGTCAAAGTGTAATTGGCCAAAATTAAAGGATGGCAAAGGTAAGGATTTATTGCTCTTAAACAAGAAATCTTTCTAAACAAAAAACTGGACTGAAAATCGTCCGGAGCCCCTGTTTTTCAGCCTGGTCGGCGGTTCTATTTTGTGGAAAATTACCGTACCCATGTCACGCCATCCGCTTCGTTTTTATTTGTCATTTTCCCGGTCTGAAAGGATGGGGATCCTTGGTCTTTTTGCCCTGGTTATACTGGCCTGGTTCCTCCCCACCCTGTTTCCGGAGCCTGTGCCTCCCCAGTTTGAAGTTGCCGGACCTGCCTTTTCCCCATCCGTTGAAACCTATCCTGCCGGAAGGACCGGTGAGGCCCCTCGGAACCATAATGGGAACCTATCCCCAAATATCAGGCTCTTCCCTTTTGACCCGAATACCCTGCCGGAATCGGGTTGGAAATCCCTTGGATTACGGGAGAAAACCATTAGGATTATCCTGAATTTCCGCGAGAAGGGTGCCAGGTTTTCCACGCCAGAAGACCTATCGCGGATTTATAGTTTGCAACCAGGGGAATACGAAAGGCTAAAACCCTGGATCAGGATCCAACCCAGAGAAAAGGTTGCCAGATCAAAGCCATCCGATGAAGGCGGGCAGGTCTGGTGGAACCAGGCCGGTAGCTACCGGGAGAAAAAGACCGGACCGGTTGGGATCAATACGGCAGATACAAGTCAATGGATCGCGCTGCCAGGGATCGGATCCAAATTGGCCACCCGAATTGTCGCCTACAGGGAAAAGCTTGGTGGGTTTTATCAGATTAGTCAGATAAAGGAGGTTTTTGGGTTGGCTGATTCTGTGTTTCAGTTGATCAGGCCGCGGCTTCAGCCGGAACCGGATTTGATCAAAAAGATCAACCTGAATACCGTTGGCCTCAACGATCTGAAAACACATCCCTATTTCCGGGGCAACCTGGCACGGCTTCTTTTGGCATACCGTGATCAGCACGGGCCATTTCATTCGGTAGATGAAGTAAGGAAGATCGCCACTTTCACCAAGGAGGAATTTGAAAAGATCAGTCCCTATTTAGCCTTTTAATGCCTTCAGAACCTCCGGTTTCGTACAATCTTCCCGTCGCCTCTGGCGACAAAATAGTACTCTTGAAAACAAAAAACCCCGCCTGAGGCGGGGTTTGCAATTTCTGTATGAAATGAATTAAGCGATTTCCACATCGGCACCAGCTTCTTTCAGCTTGGCGGCGATATCTTCGGCTTCTGCCTTGGAAACACCTTCTTTTACATTCTTGGGAGCGCCATCCACCAGATCTTTGGCTTCTTTCAGACCAAGACCAGTCAGGTCTTTTACGATTTTCACCACGTTCAGTTTGGAAGCACCACCATTCTTCAACACTACGTTGAAGGAGGTCTTTTCTTCAGCAGCAGCGGCACCACCACCATCGCCACCACCAGCTACAACTACTGCAGCGGCTGCGGGTTCGATACCATACTCAGATTTCAGGAAATCAGCCAGTTCCTGTACTTCTTTTACAGTCAGGTTAACCAGGCTTTCTGCTAATGCTTTTACGTCTGCCATTTGATTTAAATTTTTACCGTTTTCACTGCTTTTAAGCTCCAACGGCGGTTTTAAAAAAATTTGCCTGTTTGTTGACCCAGGCCAGGCCTTTTTGCTATTAGCTATCAGCTTTTGGCTTCTAGCGTTTAGTTTCTTCGTTTACGGTTTCTTGGGAGTTTTCTTTGTATTGGCTAATAACTAAATACTACTAGCCAACCGCTAAAAACTACTCGGCTGCTGCCGCGCCTTCCTTTTGTTCGTGATGATGCAAAAGGGCAGCGATCACGCGCTTGGCCGGGGATTGCAACAATCCGATCACTTCACCGATCAGTTCGTTCTTCGTCTTGATCTTGGTGAGGTTAACCAGTTGGTTGTCGCCGGTGTAAACATCACCATTGATGAAGGCGGCTTTCAGCACAGGTTTTTCGCCTTTGCTATCTTTCCGGAAAGAGCTGATGATCAGTGCGGGCTCTTTGGGGTTTTCGGAAAACATCAGGGCGGTTACCTGGTTCAGGGAATCATATACTCCGGCATAACGCTCGGCGTCGAGTGATTCCAGAGCTTTTTTAATGAGGGTGTTTTTAGCCACCTTCATTTCCACATTCTTGTTAAAGCAGGCGCGGCGCAGTTGGCTTACCTGTTCAACCGTCAGGGATTCTGTATCGGTTACATAGAAGTTATTGTACTGAGAGAATTTTCCCTTCAGCAACTCGATCACTTCATTTTTTTGGTCTTTTGTCATGACTTCTTATTTGGTCATCCCGTTTTGGCGGGACCGGTTAATTAATTAGTGAACAAATCCTTTGGGATCGATAGAAATACCAGGGCTCATGGAGCTGGCCATGCTGATGCCTTTCAGGTAAGTCCCTTTTGCACTGGAGGGCTTGGCCTTGATGATGGCATTGAGCAGTTCCTGGCTGTTTTCGGCGATCTTTTCGGGGGTAAAGCTCACGCGACCGATGGAAGCATGAATGATACCGGCCTTATCCACTTTAAAGGCGATTTTACCACCTTTTACATCATTAACGGCGGCGGCCACGTCGTTGGTCACGGTGCCTGTCTTGGGGTTGGGCATCAGGTTACGGGGACCCAGTACCTTACCCAGTTTACCGATCTTGGGCATTACGGAGGGGGTAGCGACGATAACGTCAACATCTACCCATCCGCCCTCGATCTTGGAGACAAACTCATCCAGACCCACGAAATCGGCACCGGCAGCTTTGGCTTCGGCTTCTTTTTCGGGGGTACAAAGGACCAGAACGCGTTTTGTTTTACCGGTTCCGTGAGGGAGGGTAACCGTACCACGAATGGCCTGATCGGCCTTCTTGGGGTCCACTCCGAGACGGATATGCAGGTCAACGGAAGCATCGAATTTGGCAACATTAACCTGTTTAACCAGGGATGATGCTTCTGTGAGGCTGTATTGCTTGTTGCTGTCTACTTTAGATTCAGCTGCTTTTCTTTTTTTACTGATGAAAGCCATATTAATTCGTTTTTACTTTGCCCGGTTTAGCTGTTGCGTAGCGGACAATTAATGAATTTAATTCTCCCAGGGAGCGGTTCCCTCTACGGTCAGCCCCATGCTACGAGCGGTACCAGCCACCATTCGCATTGCGCTTTCCACGGTGAAACAATTCAGGTCGGGCATCTTGTCTTTTGCAATTGCTTCAACCTGGGCCCAGGTCACCTTACCCACTTTATTGCGGTTGGGTTCCTTGGAGCCGCTTTGCAATTTGGCCGCTTCCATCAGTTGAACTGCTGCGGGAGGGGTTTTGATGATAAAATCAAAACTCTTGTCGGCGTAAACGGTAATTAATACGGGAAGTACTTTACCCATCTTGTCCTGGGTGCGGGCATTGAATTGCTTACAGAATTCCATGATGTTGATACCCTTGGAACCCAATGCCGGACCGATGGGAGGTGCAGGGTTGGCCTGGCCACCCTTACACTGCAGCTTGACAAAGCCAGTGATTTCTTTTGCCATTTTAATCGATTTATTGGTTCAAACGACCTTTCGCATCACGCTACTCGGTCTCCCAAATTCCTCTGATAAGAACTTTTTGGGGACGCAAAGATAAGTATTTTCCAACAAAAAAGCCACCCGATGGGTGGCTTTCTATGGAATAGCTTGATCAGCTTAGCTTTTCTACCTGCATGTAGTTGAGTTCCACGGGGGTAGAGCGTCCGAAGATCTTTACGGTGACCTTCAGTTTCTTCTTGTCGTCGTGAACCTCTTCGATCACCCCGTTGAAATCGTTGAAGGGGCCTTCGATGATCTTGATGGTTTCACCGATGATGAAGGGTTCGCTCATGCTTACGCCTCCGGCTTCGGCCATTTCATCCATTTTACCCAGCATCTTGTTTACTTCCGCTTTCCGGAGGGCGATGGGGTTTTCCTTACCCAGGAAATGGATCACATTGGTGGTGTTTTTGATCGTATCGCGCAGGTCATCGCTGAATTTACCATCTACGATCTCGATCATCACATACCCTGGATAGTAGTTGCGTTCGCGCATCACCTTCTTGCCATTCTGCACTTTATATACTTTCTCCACAGGGAGGAAGACCTGCTTCACTACCTCGCTCCATCCGCTGCGGGAGATCTCCTTGTCGAGGTATTCCTTAACCTTCTTCTCCTTTCCGCTCACGACCCGGAGAACATACCACTTGGTTTCTTTTTCGATGGGTTGGGTATTCGTTTCCATTAATTCATCATATTGTACACGAGTTGAAACAATTTATTGATACCCAGGTCCATCACCCCGATCAGGGCGGTGAACAGGAGGGTGGCCACCAGCACGATCATGGTTGATTGCTGTAATTGGGACCAGGTTGGCCAGGTCACTTTTTCGAGCAATTCGCGGTAGCTTTCGCGGAAGTATGTAGTAATCTTGTTCATGGTTTCGATTTGAATAAAAGTCTCACATTCATCAGCACGGGCAGAGAGATTCGAACTCCCATCAACGGTTTTGGAGACCGCTATTCTGCCATTGAACTATGCCCGTAGAAAGCTAAAAGCTATTCGCCGGTAGGCGAACAGCTTTTAGTTATATGTTGTAAAGATATAAAATTATCATTTACAATGCCTTTGGCAATAGCTAAAAGCCATTGACTAAAAGCTTATTTGAGGATCTCAGTCACCTGACCGGCACCAACGGTACGACCACCTTCGCGGATGGCGAACTTCAGACCTTTTTCCATCGCGATAGGGGCGATGAGTTTAACGGTCAGGTTGGTGTTATCACCAGGCATAACCATTTCGGTTCCTGCCGGCAGTTCTACTTCTCCGGTAACGTCAGTTGTACGGAAATAGAACTGGGGACGGTAGTTGTTGAAGAACGGGGTATGACGACCACCTTCTTCTTTGCTCAGTACGTAAACCTCAGCTTTGAATTCTGTGTGAGGAGTGATGGTTCCGGGTTTACAGATAACCATACCGCGACGGATATCTTTCTTTTCAATACCACGGAGGAGCAGACCGGCGTTGTCACCAGCTTCCCCTTCATCGAGGATCTTACGGAACATTTCCACACCGGTAACAGTGGAGGTCAGGGGCTTTTCGATCAGACCCACGATCTCAACGGGTTCACCGGTTTTAACTTTACCTCTTTCGATACGACCGGTAGCCACGGTACCACGACCTGTGATGGAGAATACATCTTCCACCGACATCAGGAAGGGCTGATCGATCGGACGGGGAGGCAGGGGAATATAGTCATCAACCGCCTTCATCAGTTCATCGATAGCGCCAACCCACTTGTCTTCGCCAGCCAGGGCGCCGGTAGCGGAACCTTTGATGATGGGGGTATTATCACCGTCGAAACCATAGAAGGACAACAACTCACGGATCTCCATTTCTACCAGTTCCAGCAGTTCAGGATCATCCACCAGGTCAACCTTGTTCATGAAAACGACCATACGGGGAACGCCTACCTGACGGGCCAGCAGGATGTGCTCTTTTGTCTGGGGCATGGGACCATCGGTAGCAGCTACCACCAGGATGGCGCCATCCATCTGGGCAGCACCGGTGATCATGTTCTTTACATAGTCAGCGTGACCGGGACAGTCCACGTGCGCATAGTGACGGTTATCCGTCTGGTATTCAACGTGAGCTGTATTGATGGTGATACCACGCTCTTTTTCTTCAGGAGCGGCATCGATCTCATCATATTTTTTTGCCTGGGCATATCCTTTCTTGGCCAGAATGGATGTGATAGCCGCAGTCAGCGTGGTTTTTCCGTGGTCAATGTGACCAATGGTACCAACGTTCAGGTGGGGTTTGTCCCTCTTAAAGGTCTCTTTTGACATTGTTATCCGTTTTAGGTTGTTTTTACAAATTTATATATCGTTCGAATGAGCCGTTGATGAGAATTGAACTCACGACCTCTTCCTTACCAAGGAAGTGCTCTACCACTGAGCTACAACGGCTTAACTGGCTGGTAGTCATTGGTAGGCAGTTGGCCATGGCCCACAAACCAAAAACCTTAAACCACAAACCGTTATGAGCGGGAGACGAGGCTCGAACTCGCCACCTATAGCTTGGAAGGCTATCGCTCTACCAAATGAGCTACTCCCGCTAAAAAAAATACCGTGGGCAGAAGAGGATTCGAACCTCTGAAGTCGAAAGACAGCGGATTTACAGTCCGCCCCATTTGGCCGCTCTGGAATCTGCCCTGTTGTCGGAGCCACTTGTCGGAATCGAACCAACGACCTACTGATTACAAATCAGTTGCTCTACCAGCTGAGCTAAAGTGGCGATTTCATGCCCACCTCTAACCCAGCTTAGGGCTTAGGTCGGGACAATAAAGAACTACCCCCATTTTTTTTGGGAAGGCAAAGGTAAGGGAATTTGATTATTGCAAAAATTTTGAAAACGAATTTTTTACCGGGGTTTTCCCCAATAAAAAAACCCCGCCGGTGGCGGGGTCATATTAAATCTAAGCTGCTTTCTTTTCTTTTTTTCGTTTAATCTGGGTTATCAGGGAATCCAATGCTTCATCAAAAGAACCTTCAAAGGATTTACTGGTGGACTTTACAAAAAACTGATTACGGGGTACGTGTACTCTGATTTCTGCGATTTTGTCTTTTATGGTATGTACCACATTGTCGAGTTTCAGAAACACATCAACTTTAATGATACGGTCATGAAAAGTGTTCAGTTTCGCGAGTTTCTCTCTTACATAGTTAACTAACTTCACGTCCGCATCAAAACGAACAGTTTGAATGTTTACGTTCATGATAATCGCATTTAAAACGGTGAAATAATAAATAAAGAACTGTGACAAGGGGGTGGTTTCCACTACATAGGCTTATTTTTTGGTTCACCTTGAAAATACATAAAAAAGAAGCCCATTCCAAATAAAAAAGTGTGAAATATCTCAACCCCGGGGATGCGATTTCTTATGTACTTCCTTGAGTTTTTCTATCGTATTATGGGTATAAACCTGGGTCGCCGCCAGGCTGCTATGACCCAGCAATTCCTTCACGGCATTCAAATCCGCCCCCTGATTCAGCAAATGGGTGGCAAAAGTATGGCGCAAAACGTGGGGGCTTTTCTTATCTAATGTCTTAACCTCTGATAACCATTTATTTACAAGCAAATAAGCGTATTTGGGATACATCCTCTTCCCCTTCTCCGTCACCAGAAAATACTCCCCCTCCACCCCAATCTCCCTGGCTTTTGCCTGCCGGTATTCCTTCAACAACCCAATCAAATCTCCCGAAATGGGTATGATCCTCTCCTTGTTCCCCTTGCCCAATACCTTGATCCTTCTTCCCGAAAGATCGATATGGCTTTCCTTCAGGTTGATCAACTCACTTAACCGCATCCCCGTTGCATAAAAAAAACTGATTAGCAACCGGGCATTCAAGCCCTTCCAATCCTCCGTGGCCGATAAAGTTCCCAACAACTCCCGGGTATCCTCCTCCTTGATGAATACCGGCAACCGCTTTCCCGCCTTGGGGGTGACCACCTTTTCCATCGGCGAAACCTCCAACTTCCCCGTCTTCATCTGGTACTTAAAATAGGACCGTAGCGTAGATATCTTCCGGCCTATCGACCTGGCAGTTAGCCCCCCCTCCTTTAATCCGGCCAGCCAACTGCGTATATGCAAATGAGCGACCTCTGCCGTTGGCATAGATCCATACTGCTTTTCCAGAAAATCAAAAAAGGCTGATAAATCATCCGAGTAAGAACGCAGGGTATGTGCCGAATACCGTTTTTCAAAGCGTAGATGGTCAAGGAATGACCGGATATCGGGATTGTCTGGCACCTGCATAAACAAAGATAGCTGCAAAGCTAAAAACTTTGCAGCTATTCCTATATCGTGGGCAAAAACCCGAAGGATTAACCTTCGATCTTTCCGCTGGCGATCTTCTGCTTATAAGTCGCTTTCAGGATCTCTCCACGGCGACGAACAGACGGCTTAGTGTACGATTGACGCTCACGCAACTGAAGCAATACTTTTGACTTCTCAAACTTCTTCTTGTACTTCTTGAGGGCCTTGTCGATATTTTCGCAGTCTTTAGAATCGATGATCAGCATATAAAATTATACCTCCTTTGGTATTTTTTAAGGAACGCAAAGATAGGAGGTTTGGTTGAAAAAAACAATTTAGGGTCGGAAGTCCAAAGTCGGGTGTCGGATACCCGGCGCTTTGATTGCTTTTACAAATAGTATCCCTTTCTCCCCGCGAAGAACTAATTTGCAAAAAAATCACTCATGTTCACAGGCATCATTGAAAAACAAGGAATTATAAAACAGGTCCTCGAAAAAGGAGGAAACAAAAGTTTCTGGATCGAATCCCCCCTGTCAGCAAAACTTAAAGTTGACCAGAGCGTCAGCCACGATGGGGTCTGTCTGACTGTTGAACAGGTGAAGGGAAACCGCCACAGGGTGACCGCTATCGCCGAAACCTTGTCAAAAACCACCCTTGGGGCATGGGAAAAAGGGAAAAAGATCAACCTGGAACGTTGCCTGAAAATGAATGGACGACTGGACGGTCATTTTGTCCAGGGCCATGTTGATGGCCGGGGCACCTGTACCTACCTGGAGGAAAAGGATGGAAGTTGGTTGTTCCGCTTTCAATTCGATCCCTCCCATGCAGCCCTGGTCATTGAAAAGGGTTCCATCACCATCAATGGCATCAGCCTTACCGCCTTTTCAGTCACCAACGATTCGTTTGAAGTGGCCATAATCCCCTATACATTCAAACACACCAATATCAGCCTGGTCAAGCCCGGTGACATGGTCAACCTGGAATTTGATGTCATTGGAAAATACCTGCTCAGAAAAGCTTCGCTGGAAAAGATGAAATAAACGGTTCATATAAGTTATTTTTGAGTAGTTTGCCCCAACATGCCAAACGACCCCATTCCTAATCCCCGCCACCACTACCCTGCTCTCGACGGGCTCAGGGGCATTGCCATCTTACTGGTGATATTGTACCACAACTATGGCTTTATCGAGTATTTCAACTATGGCTGGCTGGGTGTTGACCTGTTCTTTGTCCTTTCCGGTTTCCTCATCACCGATATCCTGCTTCATTCAGTGCATGGCGACAATTATTTCAAGAATTTCTATGCCCGCAGGGTACTGCGCATACTTCCACTTTATTACCTGTCCCTGGTTCTGTTCATCCTCATATTACCTTCCATACCGGCTTTCCCGCTGAATATGAGTTATTACCAGGAACATCAATTCTGGTTCTGGACCTATTTACAAAACTGGACCCTGATCTTCAAACAAGACGGGGATACCACCGCTCTGGGGCATTTCTGGAGCCTGGCCGTGGAAGAACAATACTACCTGGTTTGGCCACTCGTGATCCTCCTGATCCGTGACCCCAAAAAAGTACTGGGACTATCCTTTGTTCTTCTGATCGGGGTAATCATGGCCAGGTATTTTATTTGGCAAAACAGGGATCTGTACCCAAACTATGAGCGACTGTTTCTATTTACCCGTCTCGACGGAATCCTGGTTGGCTCCATGCTTGCCTGTATCCAGATCATTAACCGCACACTAATTCGCCGGTATTTTACCATCTTCCTGGTGATGTTGACAGCGGCCAATTACCTGTTTTACTTTTTTAAGAAAGGCCAGGATCCCAATTTCCCTGCCTGGGCCATTGCCGGTTTCACCACTTTCTCCATTCTTTTTGCCTTGCTGACCTATGAAGGGGTAATCTCCGGCCAAGGCACCATCGGTCGGGCCCTTCAATTATTTCCCCTTCGCTTGCTGGGCCGGTACTCTTATGGGTTCTATATTTTTCACTGGCCAGTATTCCTCGTCTTGAATCCTATATTCATCAACTGGCTCTCTGGTTTAGGGGATCCCAAAGATTTTATTATTCAATTCACCAGCGCCACCCTGGCCACCATCATCGGGTTTTTGATCAGCGTGCTGAGCTATCACCTGTTTGAACAACATTTTCTACGGTTGAAACGCTATTTTACTGGTTGATTCCCCGGCAACCTGAAACGGTCGCGCAGGTCCATCATGGGCTTTTCATAAAACCTGTACAGAATGGCCGCCACCAACAGGCTCAATCCCCAGGAGCATATCCATTTTAATCCGTTGGATGGTCCACCGATCCATTTATTGACAATAGTAGTAGCCAGATAAATGGAAAAAACATGCGAAAGGTATAATGAATACGAGATCCGGCTGATGAATCGTATGACCCTTGCGCCCTTGCCCGATCCTGTCAAACCTGGATCTGAAAGCCAGGGAATCGTCAGGGCCACGGCCAGGCTGACCAGCGTAAAGAAATAGGAACCGGCAAACCAATTTCCCGCACCGTTGGCCGGTGGATACGCTACAAAAAAATAAGCGCTCATCCCGACCAATAAAAAGATCCCAATCAAACCCCATTGCCTTTTTTGGGAGGGGTTTACCGGGTACTTATCCAGGTAAAGCCAAACAAAGACCCCCAGCAGCAGGGCATCAAACCGAAATGGGACACGCATTCGCAGGTCATAATCCCAATCTGTTACAGACCAGGCCGGCAACAACCGTAACAGTGGATAAAGAAGCAGGATAATACCTGTGTACTTTATCCATTTCGTTTTATCCATTCCCCACCATTTATACCCCAGCAAAACCCAGAATGGCAATAACAGATAAAACCACTCTTCGATGCTAAGGCTCCAGGCTATGGGAAAGAAATAGGGATGAGGTTGAAACCAGTTTTGTCCAAAAAATAAGTAGGTGGCTACAAAGGGCTGTTCCCAAAGCTTAGCTCCCAGGGAAAAATAATCAAGGGCCAGATAAATGATCAGCGCCAGGTAATATCCGGGCAATGTGCGGAACCATCGCCGTATCCAAAAATGATAAATACTGTTTCCACTGATTCCATACCGGGAAAATTGTTCAAATAGCAACCCTCCTACGAGAAACCCGCTCAGCACAAAAAATAATTCCACCCCCACATACCCAAAGTAGGCAAAGAGTTGCTGTTTGATATCCGGGGGAAAAGGAAGAAAAACAGTTGTATGCGAAAACAACACCATCAGGATGGCCATGGTCCTGAGAAAGTCAAGACCAAGAAGACGTTTATGAGTCCCGGATGGTTGAATAATAGTTTTTTAAGCACCGGGAAATTAAAGAAATATAGCATAATCTGTTTCATGTAAGTATCTTTATCAGGCATGTCGGAAAAGATCGTCATATTGATACCCGTGTACAATGACTGGGCTTCATTGGGGCCTGTGCTAAAGGAGATTGCGCAGCTTTCAGCCCAGGACCAATCCAGAAATTACCAGGTACTGGTGGTAAACGACGGTTCCTTTGAACCGGCGCCAAATTACACGGACTTGGGTATAGTGATCAACCAATTGGATCTTCACACCAATGTTGGTCACCAGAAGGCCATTGCGGTGGGGCTTTCTTATATCCATCATCATGTTCCCTGTACGGGGGTGGTGATTTTAGACGGGGATGGGGAGGATGTTCCTTCCGACATTCCGAGGTTGATCGATGCCTCTGCCAACCGGGAGAGGATCGTTTTTGCCCAAAGAAAAAGCCGGCAGGCGGGTCTTCTTTTCAAACTTTTTTATTTTTTCTACAAGATCATATTTCGAGTATTAACCGGAAAGGCAATCTCCTTTGGACATTTTGTTTATCTGCCCATAGGGGTAGTGACCCGGCTGGTATATGCCCCCGAAATTGCCAACCACTTGCCTGCCGCTATTTTGCGGTCAGGTCTGCCATATTCTTCCCTGCCCATTGAACGGGGCCGCCGGGTTGCGGGTCGTTCCAAAATGGGATTATCAGGTTTAATGCTTCATGGCCTGGGTGCCATTTCAGTTTTTATTGAAAGGGTGGCCGTTCGACTTTTATTGTTTTCGCTTACCATGATAGGGTTCACCCTGATCGGGATAGCCATTATCCTGGCCATTCGCTGGTTTACCGATCTGGCAATTCCTGGTTGGGCATCCACGATCATGTCATCACTCGTGGTTGTTTTATTGCAGGGGTTCCTATTATCCCTGTTTACTTTATTCCTTTACCTGTCATCCGGTTCACAACGCAAATTCATTCCGGCCCTGCACTACACAGACCTGACCGGTGAGATCAAATCCTGAGCATGGAGAAACCGATGCACTACCCGGGAAATGAACTGGCGCTGTTTGAAGGGGCGCGTCGCTGGAAGAAATATTTTTCCCAACAGATCAAACCCTATATCCAGGGAAAAGTGCTGGAAGTGGGTGCGGGAATTGGTGGAACCACCATTTACCTCGATAATGACCGGACCGGTTCATGGGTCCTGCTTGAACCTGACCCGGAAATGGTAAAAAAACTGGAAGAGAAAAAAAATGCGGGGAAACTACCAACCCACACACAAATCCACCAGGGAACAATTGACTCGCTGTCCATTTCCGATTTTGATGTTATCCTGTATATCGATGTACTGGAGCATATAGAAAACGACCGTGAAGAGATTATAAAAGCGTCCAGCCTTCTTCGTACCGGTGGGAAACTGATAGTCCTCTCCCCTGCCTTTAACTACCTATATAGCCCATTTGATAAAGCGATTGGCCATTACCGGCGGTATGACAAAAAAAGCCTGACAGCTCTTGCCCCGCAGAGTCTTTTGTTGGTTTCGGTAAAATACCTTGACCTGCTTGGAATGATGCTATCCTGGGGAAACCGATGGATTACTCGGAAACCCTATCCTTCCAAGGGTCAGATTCAGTTCTGGGACCGGTTTCTGGTACCTGTTTCCAAAATCATTGACCGGTTGACGGGGTTCTCCCGGGGAAGAAGTATTTTGGCAGTGTGGGAAAGGAAACCATGAACTTATGACCTTGCAAACTGACCGATCATATAACCCTGCCTCCTGGTATTCACCCTTGCACCTTGGGCTTGCCCTGGTGGCATTGGGTCTGATTGCCTACCGGGTGTTGTTGATCTTTACCTACAATGGAGAGATTGGTGGCATCGATAACAATTTTGTGTATGCGGTGATCAGGGGCATGAATGGCTTTTCAATATATCCCGATCCCGAGTCGGCCCCCTATGCCGTGAATCCTTATTCCCCGCTTTATTATTCCTTCTGTATTGGCCTGGGCAAATTATTTGCCCTGGACACCCGGGACCCCATCCATATTTATTGGCTTTGTCGTTCTTTCTCCCTGGTCTGTGACCTGCTGTCCATTTTCCTGGTTTACCGTCTAATTCGGGTAAAGAAAAGAATACCTGGAACCATCGCTTTTCCGGCCACCCTCATACTGGGTCTGCTGATCACCTACCTGGGATATACATTATCCAGGGTTGACAGCTTGTACCTGCTTTGCTATGTCGCTGTTTTCTTCTTTCTTCATTCAGACCGGTTTTCCAAACCCTTGCTTCGATTGGGTGTTGTTGCGTTTTTAACAGCCGCGGCTGTTTTCTCCAAACAAAGTGGCATTATCCTTCCTTTGCTGGTTAGTCTGTGGCTGTTTTATTCCGGGGAGAAAAAAAGGGTTCCCGCTTACCTGCTGTTTACAGTGGTCTTTCTTTTTCTTTTCTATAGCTATTATGTACAGATCAGGGGCTATAATTTTTTACTGGATCATACATTTAAAGGCATCAGCAACCATCTTGATCCGTCCTGGTTTTATGTCCATGTATTCAAGCGGATGATGGATTCGCTTTGGATCCTGCTGCTATATTTCCCATTGATGATTGCTATTGGTCGCCTGCGGCAACCGGTACGGGGAATGGACAGAGGGCTAGCGCTGGTGTTTATCGGGCAAACTTTATTTAGCCTGGCTGCCACGTTTAAGTGGGGATCGACACCCGGTTATTTTCATGAAAGCTTTTTCCTTGGGAGTTTGCTGTTAGCGGAATGGTTATCGGGCAAGAACCAGGATAGTATCCACCGCTGGAGCCTCCGGTTCCTGCCTTTGTTACTAATTTTTGCCCTGCATGTTTTGGCCCAGGGATATTTATTCCATTTGCAGAAGCAATCGGAAAAGAAAGCGGTGTATGAAGAGCAAAAACAGATCAGGGATTATGTTGGGGCACGTTTGGGTGACCGTCTGGTATTTGATCTTGGTCAGCAGAACAGCAATTTTTTCAAAAACCTTTTTCCAGCACAGGCGGCGGTGCCAAACTTTGATGCGGTGGACTGCTGTACCCTACCCGATGGTAATTTTGATTATAGCGGGTTAAAGAAGGACCTGCAAAACGGGCGTATTGGTTACCTGCTGGTACCGGTTGCAGATACGATAACCTCCATTTGGGGAATACCATTGAACCGCTATGCCCAGGATACTGTTTTGTTTGGGCAGCGTATTTACCGGTTTCGGGAAGAGTGAGGAGAAAAGGAAAAAATCAATCATCTTTGAAGCCTAATCACCTGAATTGAAGTTATCCATCATCATACCTTGTTACAATGAGGCCGCCCTGATTGGGTCAACCCTGAAAAAAGTCATGGACACTCCACTCCCAGCGGGAGTTGAGCGGGAATTAATCCTGGTCAATGATGGCTCGACGGATGGTACTCAAAAGGCCATTGAGGATTTTTTGAAACAACCCTCCGTATGGCCAGTAATCACCTGTGATCATCCGGTTAACCGTGGCAAAGGAGCATGTATCCGGACTGCCCTGGAGAAAGTGACCGGGGACATGGTCATCATTCAGGATGCTGACCTGGAATACGATCCGCGAGATCTGTCGCTGATGCTGGAACCCATTATCGAAGACCGGGCGGATGTGGTATTTGGCTCACGGTTCATGGGAATGGGGCCACACCGGGTACTGTTCTATTTTCACACAATAGGAAATAAATTCCTGACTTTCTTATCCAACCTGTTTACCCAGCTTAACCTGACGGATATGGAAACAGGCTACAAATTATTCAGAACCACACACCTTAAATCGATTCGACTGGTGGAGGACCGGTTTGGTTTCGAACCAGAAGTAACTGCCAAGATCAGCCGGATCCCGGGTATCCGTATTTACGAAACAGGTATCCGCTATTACGGACGTACTTATACTGACGGCAAAAAGATCAGATGGCCGGATGGTCTCCGTTCCATGTATTGCATTTTTAAATACAACCTCTTCTCCAGGTCATGAAAGAGGCGCCGGACCTTATTGATAAAACCGGATTGGAAACCCTTGAGGTTATTGCCCGCGCTACCCGTTTTAATGAATGGATGTATAACCAAATCCGCCCCGATCTTCAAGGACGCATTCTTGAAATTGGCAGTGGCATTGGAAACATCTCCGGTTTCCTGGTAAGGGATGGATATGATATCACCCTTTCCGATTTGGATGCATTTTACCTTGAATCACTTCAGAAGAAATTTTCCGGAAAAAACAATGTCCGGGATATTCTATCAATTGATCTGGCTGATCCGGATTTTGAAAATTCTTACCTGGCCCTGCAAGGTTCATTTGATTCGGTATTCCTGTTGAATGTGCTGGAGCATATTGAAAAAGATGCCGACGCCTTGCGGCATATCCATTTTTTATTAAAAAAAGGGGGCACCCTGGTGGTTCTCACCCCGGCTTATCAATGGCTCTATTGCCGGTATGATAAGGAACTTGGCCATTTCCGGAGGTACACTAAAAAGAGGTTAAGCCAGTTGATCAGTCAGAATGGGTACGCCTTAGAAAAAGCCCGCTATTTTAATTTATTGGGAATAGCCGGATGGTTTGTGCTGGGAAAACTGGCTGGTAAAAGGAATTTAGAATCCGGCGAACTATCTTTATTCGACCGGTTGGTGCCTCTGGCCAAATGGCTTGACAGGATTTGTTTCTCCCGCGCCGGGCTTTCTGTTATTGTCACCGGAAGAAAATGACCCCATGCTGATAACCTTTGTTTCCATATTACTGATCACCCTGGTTTGTTATGGTTGGGGGTTATTGTTTTTGGGAAGACCAAACGAGGCACCATCCGGAACCCTCTCCCACCCGGCAATTGTTTCGTTGGCCGGATTGATGATGGTATCCATGACGGCCACACTTGCTTCCCTGTTTATTCCCTTGGGAACAATTTGGATAAAACTGGCTTTTGTGGCTCCGGCTTTATTTGCCTTCTTTCGATCAGGTCCCCGCTTGATCTGGAATCCATTTTTTAATCTATTCAAGGAATTTTCTCCCGGCGCCTGGTTTCTTTTTCTTGGGCTTGTCGCCATGCTTTTGATTTTATCAGCTTCACCCATTATACATCCCGATACCCTGGGTTATCATGCCCCGATTATCCGGTGGATGGAGGAATACCGGGTTGTACCCGGGCTTGCACACCTTCAACCAAGATTGGGGCTGCAGAATAGCTGGTTTGTGAGTATAGCTTTATTTGATTTTCTGCCGCAGGGCAAGGGTATTTTATTCCTTCCTGTTGCAGTACTCTGCTGGTATTTCTTGTTCGTGGTGGATAAGATCC
>JAYRZH010000032.1:0-29020 GCA_041916555.1 Chitinophagaceae bacterium
GGATAAGACTCTGGAGATCAGTTCCAAGATTTTTACAGACGACCTGGAAGCGGTTTTGTTGAAAAATTATGGCACCCTGGTTGACTTTAAGAAAACAAATGAAAAGGCCAGCCAGGATAAACTGGTAGCCGATTACCTGAAAAAGCACCTTGTTCTTAAAGCTGATGGTAAACCATTAAACCTGGATTATGTCGGGTTTGAAGAAGAAAGGGAAGCGATCTGGGTTTATTGTCAGGTGACCGGGGTGGCTACTGTAAAAAAGCTGGAAATGGATATCAGCATCCTTCACGATTATACCAATAGCCAGATCAACCTTGTTCATGCTACGGTAGGGGGTGACCGAAAAAGCAATAAGCTCGATTACCCTAAACGGAACGTTGTCTTTGAATGGTAAAGAAATGTCTGATCCTTATTCCATTTCTTCCCTAATCCCGCTGCTGATTTTTACCATTACTTTATCAATCCGGTGGCCGTCCATGTCCACAATTTCAAAAGTAAAGCCCTTCCATTCAAAGGTTTCTCCGGTTTGGGGGATGTGCTCCAGTTCATGAAGGATAAAACCGGCCAGGGTATCAAATTCATGTTCACCTTCATTCATCCATTCGGTCTTCTCAAACTTGTCCAGGAAATCGTAAAAAGGAATCTGGGCATCTACCAGGTAGGTGCCATCCTGTCTTTCCACAACTTCATAGTCAACAAGGTCCTGCTGCGGGAGTTCACCCACGATGGCTTCGAGGATATCATTCAGGGTGATCATGCCTTGTAGGGTACCATATTCATCCACAATGAAACAGGCGTGCTGGGCAGTGGTCTTGAATTTTTCCAACACCTGGTAGGCCGTATTGTTTTCCGGGATGAAAAGGGCGGGTTTCATGATCTGGTTAAACTGAACGGTATCTTCGGTGATATAGAGGTCCTTGAGGGTTACCATTCCTTTCAGGCTATCGATATCCCCTTCACAGATCGGGTAAACCGAATGAGGCTCTTTTAATATTTTTTCCTTGATGGTTTCTTCCGTATCATCCAGGTCAAACCAGATGATATCACTGCGGTGGGTCATCAGCGATGTTATATTGCGGTCACCCAGGTGAAACACCCGTTCGATGATTTCCTGTTCGGCTTCCTCAATGGTACCGGCCTCGGTACCCTCTGTGATCATGGTTTTGATCTCCTCTTCGGTAACGGCATCCTCTTTCAGTCTCTTGATATTGAACAAGCGGAAGAAAATATTGCTGGTGGAATTCAGCAGCCATACAAAGGGATAGGTAAGTCTGGCAAAGAAGTTGACAGGCCCGGCCACAGCGCGGGAGATCATTTCGGCCCTTAGCAGACCGATCCGCTTGGGGATCAATTCCCCAAATACGATAGATAAGAATGTGACGATGATAACAATGAGTGTGGTGGCGATGGTTTCCGCATAAGGGGCGAGTATCTCCACCTGGGCCACATAAGGCTGAAGGTCATCACTGAATTTTTCCCCGGAATAAACACCCGTCAGGATGGCGATCAGGGTGATCCCGATTTGAGCGGCAGATAAGAAAATTTCCGGATTTTCAGCCAGTTCGAGGGCCTTTCGGGCTTTCAGGTCACCCTTGTCGGCCTGGCTTTCCAGGCGGGCCTTTCTTACTGAAACCAGCGCGATCTCCGACATGGTGAAGAGCCCGTTCAATAAGATCAAACCCACCAGAATGAATATTTCCATTAACCTATGTAGTTGGTTCTTTATCGAAGATAGGGAATCCAAACCGCTTGTTGAACACCCAGGCGGTGGAAGAGCCAAAAACCATACCTATCAGGGCACCACCCAGTATATCAAGGGGATAATGCACGCCTACATAAATCTGGGCAAACCCGATCAGAGCGGCCCAGGCAAACGCGATCAGCGCCCATTTTCCCAGGAATCCGCGGGTGGTCAGATAGAAGAAAAAGGCAATTCCGGTGTGGTTGGCGGCATGTGAAGAGGTAAAACTATAGCCACCGGCACATTGATCCAGAACCAGCCGGATATGCCCCAGCATATCCGGGTCGCGGCAAGGGCGCAAACGGTGAAACCATTCCTTAAATCCCTGCGAACTGATCATGTCGGTCAGTGATACGGTGACCAGGAAAAACAAAACCCACCACCAGCCTTTACGACCAAAATTCAGGGTGATGAATACCAGGAGAAAAAGGTACAGGGGTGTCCAGTAAACCGAGTTTCGGACATAAGGCAAAACCTGATCCAGCCAGCCACTGGCCAACCCGCTATTGATCCGCTCAAAAAGGGACCTGTCCCATGAAAGGAGGGTGTCAAGGGTGGAAATCAGGGGAATCCGAAAAATCATGGCGCAAAAATAGTTTATTTGCATTTCATGCTGGTTCGTTACAAGATACCTAAGACCATTCTCTGGGTGGTCAATCTGTTCCTGATCTTCCTGGCGATATTCACCATATTCAGGGTGGCCACCTTTTGGGCCTTTAGCCCCGAAAGTATCAGCCTGGCCGATTGCCTGCCTGCCTTCTGGCTGGGGTTGGGTTTTGACCTGCGCTGGATCGCGATCGTATTACTTCCAATTGTACTGGTGAGTCTTTCCCCCAGGCTTTCGCCCTTTTATTCTGAAAAAAACAATAAATGGTGGACCTGGTACCTGGCCATTGCCACATTTATCCTTTTTTTCTTTTTTGCCGCCGACTTTGGCAGTTTTACCTACAATCGCACCCGGCTGGATGCCGGCGCGCTGAACTTTGCCGAAGATGCCAGTATTTCCCTGTCCATGCTCTGGCAATCCTATCCGCTTTTCTGGCTGGTAATGGGATTGGTGGCCGCCGTGCTTTTTTTCCGCTGGATGTATCACCGGTCTCACTGGACAGTTATTACCCGCACCGACGGATTAAAAATTCCTTATCGGCGCCGCTGGTTCTTTATAACCGGTCTGATATTGCTGGTGTTGGTTTATGGACTGGGAACCAAACCACTTACCTGGAACAGGGCTTTCCGGTTAGGTGATAATTTTAAGTCATACCTGGCCCTGAACCCTTTGCAGAATTTCTTTTCCACCCTTCGTTTTCGCCGTCCTCAGTTCAATGAGCCCAAAGCCAGGGCCTATTTCCCACTAATGGCGGAAGTACTTCAACTGCCTGATAAAAAAAGTTTTAGCTATAAACGCCAATACCTGCCACATGGGAATGCCATTGAAAGCAAACCTAATATTGTGCTTGTGCTTTGTGAGTCATTCAGCATGTACAAAAGCAGCATGAGCGGAAACCCCCTCAATTCAACCCCCTATTTTCAGGAGATGACCAATAAGGGGATATTCTTTAATCGTTGCTTTACACCACATTTCTCCACGGCCCGGGGTTTGTTTGCCACGCTTACAGGCATACCCGATGTACAGTTGTACAAATTCTCTACCCGAAATCAATTGGCCCTTGATCAGCATACCATCATCAATAATTTTGAGGATTACCGGAAGATGTATTTCCTGGGAGGCAGTCCCGAGTTCAACAATTTTGAAGGCATCCTGAAAAATATCCAGGGACTGGAAATGTACACAGATGGAAAATTCACTTCACCCCGCATCAATGTGTGGGGGATAAGCGATAAGAATCTCTTTCTCGAAGCCAACCAGGTTTTCAGGGAGCAGCAAAAACCATTTTTTGCCATAATACAAACGGCCGATAACCACCGGCCTTTTATGATTCCGGAAGAAGACAAGGATTTTGTTAAACTATCCATTTCCCGCGATTCCCTTCGGCGTTTTGGGTTTGATTCCCCGGAGGAATTCAATTCATTCCGTTATTCGGATTATTGTATCCGCAAATTCATGGAAGCGGCGGAGAAAGAAACCTATTTTCACAATACCATTTTTGTATTTGTGGGTGACCATGGCGTGTCGGGTAATGCCAGGGAAATGTACCCATCTCCCTGGACAGACCAGCGTCTGACGGATGAACATGTGCCGCTGCTTTTTTATGCCCCTTATTTGCTCCCACACCAACAGCGTGGGGAAGTGGTTTCCCAAATTGATGTATTGCCCACTATAGCCGGGCTATTAAGCCAGCCCTATGTCAATACCACTTTGGGAAGAAATGTACTGGACCCGGCCCACCGGAATCATCTTGCTTTTATCATCAATGGGCAGGGACGAATAGGGATGGTGACAGACCAGTATTACTTCACCATGAATATTGATATGGCAGGGGCTGGTCACCCCGAAAGAACGGAAAAGACCTATTTCCCCGATCCACAGCTACATTCGTTGCAACCCGGGGTATTTGAACCCGGAAAAAGGGAAGCCGACTCCATCAAAGCCAAAATGTCGGAGCTAACTCAGGCCTGGTACGAAACGGCCAAGTGGATGCTCATTAACAACCGCAAAGCGCCACACTGATTTTCTTCTGCTTATACATTATTTTTGCCCTCTAAATTTGATAAACGTGGCATTGATCAAAAGCATATCGGGAATTCGGGGAACTATTGGTGGTAAACCTGGCGATACTCTTTCCCCTCTCGATGTAGTACGTTTTACGGCAGCCTATGGAACAATCCTGTTAAAAGATAAGAATGGCCCTGTGAAAGTAGTGATCGGGCGGGATGGGCGCATAAGTGGAGAAATGGTAAGAAGCCTGGTAACGAGTACCCTGAATGCCCTGGGAATTGATGTCATTGACCTTGGTCTTTCAACCACCCCAACGGTGGAACTCGCTGTAACCATGGAAAAGGCAGACGGCGGGATCATCCTTACCGCCAGCCATAACCCGCGCGAGTGGAATGCCCTTAAACTATTGAATGAAAAAGGGGAATTCATATCCGCTGAAACCGGGAAAGCAGTGCTTGATATCGCGGCCAGGGAGGAATTTAGTTTTACAACGGTGGATAAATTGGGCGTCACCAGGGAGAATAATGATTACCTGCAAAAACACCTGGAGGCTATCCTGGCCTATCCGTTGGTTGATAAAAATTCTATAGCTGCCAAAAAGTTCAAAGTGGTGGTGGACGCCATCAATTCCACCGGGGCGACCTTTGTTCCCGCTTTGCTAAAGGCACTTGGTGTGGAAGAGGTAATTGTACTCAATGGGGAGGTAAATGGCCAGTTTAGTCATAACCCCGAACCATTACCCGAGCATTTATCAGACCTCAGCCGGGAAGTGATCAAGCAAAAGGCTGATTTGGGTATTGCTGTGGATCCGGATGTGGACAGGTTGTGTTTTGTATGTGAAGATGGCACCATGTTTGGCGAGGAATATACTCTGGTTGCCGTGGCTGATTATATATTGGGCAAGAGAAAAGGAAATACGGTGAGCAATATGAGCAGCACCAAATCACTAAAGGAAATCACTTTACAGCATGGCGGGGAGTATTTCCCATCGGCGGTGGGGGAGGTGAATGTGGTAAAAAAAATGAAGGAAGTGAAAGCGGTCATAGGAGGGGAAGGGAATGGAGGGATCATCGTGCCAGATTTTCATTATGGACGAGATGCCCTTATTGGTATAGCCCTTTTTCTTTCCCATCTGGCTGCGTTTGGTAAGAGCATCGGTTCTCTCCGCAAAAAGTATCCCCAGTATTTTATTTCAAAGAATAAAATCGAATTACAGCCAGGTATCGACCTTCCGGGTATTTTGGAGAAGCTGCGTGCCAAGTACCAGCACCATCCCGTCAATACCGAAGATGGATTGAAGATTGAATTTGAAAATGACTGGGTCCATCTACGATCCTCAAACACCGAACCCATTATCCGCATCTATGCGGAAAGCGATTACGAATCCAAAGCAGATAATATGGCCAGGAAACTGATGGAGGATATCAGGGAACTCATCCATGCCGGTTAATTGACGAGTGATTCTTTACATCCCGGTGGTTTCACTAACTTTGCCAGCCATGAAACGAATTTATCTCGATAATGCCGCCACCACATCCCTTCATCCCGAAGTGCTTGAAGCGATGATGCCTTATATGACCACGCATTTTGGCAACCCTTCCTCGATTTATTCTTATGGTCGTGAGACCCGGCTGGCCATCGAGAATGCGCGTAAATCTGTGGCCAAATTGCTAAATGCCCATCCGGCCGAGATATTTTTTACCAGTGGAGGAACGGAAAGTAACAATACCGCCATTGCCGCGGCTATCCGCGACCTGGGTTGCAAACATATCATCACATCACCCCTTGAACACCATGCTGTGCTGCATACGGTGGAATATTTTGATCACCAGGACCTGGTAACCAGTTCATTTGTTCGCATATTACCCAATGGCGATGTTGACCTGGATGACCTGGAAGAACAATTAGCCGCCCATGAGGAAAGATGCCTGGTTTCCCTGATGCATGCCAACAATGAAATTGGGAATATCCTCGACATTCAAAAAGCAGGAAATATCTGCAAAAAATACAATGCAATATTTCATTCGGATTGTGTCCAAATGGTAGGTCATTTTCCACTTGACCTTCGGAACACCCCCGTGCATTTTATCTCCGGGGCCGGTCACAAGTTTCATGGGCCAAAGGGGACCGGGATTTTGTATGTCAATGAAAATGTTCAGATCAAACCGCTGATCCATGGAGGAGGCCAGGAACGAAACATGCGGGCTGGAACGGAGAATGTCTATGGCATTGTTGGGTTTGCCAAAGCCCTGGAAATAGCCATGGCCAATTATGAGAAGGACAGTCAATACATACGGTCTATTCGGCAATACATGATCCAGGAATTGCGAAACCAATTGCCCGATGTAGGGTTTAATGGGAATGTGGATGATCATTGTCTGTACACAGTACTGAATGTCTCCCTGCCTAAAACCGAAAAATCTGAATTATTACTCCTGAACCTCGATATCCATCATGTTTGTGCTTCCGGGGGCAGCGCCTGTACCAGTGGGGCAGACCAGGGCTCCCATGTCATTCGGGCCATGCATAACGACCCCAACAGGGTGGCTCTTCGTTTCTCCTTTAGCCATTTTAATACCACCGATGAAATTGATCGGGTTGTTCATCTGCTTAAGGAGCTACTTTAGTTTTTCTGTCAACCCTTTTTGGTCATTCATCCTTTTCTTTATCTCATTGATGTACTAGTTGGGTTAGGCAGTTGTAAGGCATCCCTTAGCCTTTTACCTTGCACCAGCTAATCCACTTATTTCATTAAAAAAAACAATCAATGAAACGAAAAGGACTTTTATCACTGATGCTTTGCTTTGTTCTCGCCGGCGTTAATGCCCAATCCGGTTTTACTTTTGGAGTGGGGTTGAATGCTTCTTTGCCTGTTGGCAATATGTCGAATATCAGCTCATTTGCCGTTGGCGCTGAAGCCCAGGGTGAATATGGCTTTTCAGAAAAGGTGAGTGGTATCATCACCACGGGCTATACCCATTTTCTGGAGAAGAATAACAATGGCCTTAAGTTAGGCATTGTTCCCCTGATCGCCGGTGCCCGGTATTATGCTTCAGAGAAATTCTTTATTGGTGGCCAGCTTGGCTATGGCTTTTTCACCAGCACTGGTGGTGGCGGCGGATTTGCCTACAAACCCCAGGTTGGTTACAAGGCTGGCAACTTTCAGATTACCGGCAGCTACAATGCTGTTTCCAATAACGGTACCATTGGTTGGGCCGGTCTTTCCGGTGTGATCACCTTTGGTGGTAAATAATCACAAAGCAATAGGTTGTATAAGAAAAAGGGCCTGTTCTATTGGAACAGGCCCTTTGTTTATCTTTTTTATTTCCAGGGTTTAAATCCTGCCGTAAACAAGACCCCCGCGCCTTTCAGGTTAATCTTGCCTTCCCCGATGCCGGTTAATGGAATGCGCAGGTAAGGTTCTGCCATCAGGGAAAGCCTGTCATTTATTTTACGGCTATAACCTCCGGAAACTGCCAGCAACGAGAAGAAGTGTTGATTCTTATTGCTGACTATCCATTTCTTATGCATCATGTTACCGGAGGCCCAGGGTTTGTAGTAATAGTTATACTCTTCGGTATGCATCAGGAGGCTGCTCAATCCCCCGGATACAAACCAAGAGGATTTTTCCTTTTTCAGGAAATGATAGTTTACCAATAAGGGTATTTCGTACACGATGCAATCTCCGTCCACCCACTTCAGGTTTGGATAGTAGTTGCCAATATTGCCACTGAATTTGTAATCTTCGGGTGCGGCGGTGTAAATCTTCCTGGCGGCATAAAATCCGGTTCTCAGGGACAGCCGATCATTGACCTGGTAGGCAATGCCAATTCCTTTTACGGTTTCGAGTTTTCCAGCCTGGCCACTCGCATAGCTGATATCCGGGCCGGCAGAAAACAAAATCGAAAACCTGGATCCCACACTTGGTTTGCCCTTTCTCTCAGGTGCCTTTTCTGCGTTTTGCAAATTGGCGGCGGAATCAGACAGGTCCTCTTTCGACCGGGCATCCAGAAGTGAATCGGTTTTAATGTGATCTTCCACGGATTGGGTTACCCCTTCCTCCATTGTACCTGTCATTGTTTCTTTCAGTATCTCCATTTTTTCCCTTTCTCCGGGGACTGTTTCATTCGCATTCCCTTTCAGGGCTCCCTGTTTCTGGATTTGGCCGTACTGTGACCGTGTGGCTCTCACGCGTTGTTTGAACTGGCTGGTAGTAGCTCTTTTTGAATTTCGTGTATTGTTATTACTGGCAGATTGATTACCGATTGGTTCGGTTTCTTTGACTGAATGAGAGGGTACATGGTCCTTGGCTTGGATAGGGTTTGGTTGAATGGAGGTTTGCTCTTTTTGTTGTTGGGTAACCGGGGAAGCCTGTTCACTGGCCATTTGGTAATTTTTTCGGGCGCCAGGGAGCAAAAGCCACATGGAGCCAATGGCCAATCCGATCAGGAGCAGGAAGAATAGTATAAACCGTTTTCTATCCTTGTCCTTTTCAGGCAGGTGTTTGTCAAGCAACCGGTTCATATTTTTCCAGGCTTCCTCGCGGTAGGCCGGATAATGATGATCGGCTGCTTCCTTTATTTTCTTATCAAAATCCTCAGACAGCATTTTTGTTTTCCTCTATTTTGTTTTCATTAAAGAGTATCTTCTGTAATTGTTTCCTTGCCTTGGCCAGGTTTGACTTAGAAGTGCCTACGGATATCCCCAGTTCTTTGGATATCTCTTCATGACTGAATCCTTCAATGATAAAAAGATTCAATACAGTTCTGTAGGCCGGGGAAAGGTATTGGATCGACCGGATGATCTCATCGTACGACAGATGGTCAAGTGCGCTCTCCGTCCAGGCCGGTAACTGGTACACGATCGGCTCAATTTCACTGAGAATCCGGTGTTTCTTATTTCTGCGAAAATGATCGATGGCCGTGTACACCATGATCTTGCGAAGCCAACCCTTAAAGGAACTGTTTACGTCTTCAAAAGCGGGTTTGAACCGGCCGATTTCCAAAAAGACTTTCAGGAAGCCATCATTCATGATTTCCAATGCGTCATCCTGGCTATTGACATACCGGTCACAGATGGCCATGGCATAGCCATAGAAAGAGCTATAAATGATTTTTTGGCTCTCCCTGCTATTCCTAACACATCCGTCGATATGTGTTACCAGTTCGTTCGCAGAAAGCAAAGTGGTTGTTTTACAGCATTCTAATCGTTGTGTCGGGCACCGTGGTTGCCTGCATGAACCCAAATTCATTCAGGTCGCGGTAATCTGGTTCCTCCACAAGATCGTCATTGATTATCAGCAAGTTTTGCATTAGTGACAATCCGGTTGCCGCCTCAGCAGGGGTCATATACATGTTCCAGCCGGGGAAGGGGACGGGGTCCTGGGCATAAGGCATGGCGCTTCTCCCTTCATACCGGGCTTTTCGAAGCCAGTCGGCGGCCTCCGCATCATCGGTCAGGATCATTCCCCCCTTACCGATTGGGAGATGCTTTTTATAATGAAAGGATAGACAGATCATTGTGCCGGGCAGGTACATATTGCTTGTCAATCGAAGCGCTGAATCATAAATGGGGTATGGTTTCAATTGGTACATCCCCCGCCAGGTTAATTCTTCCAATTGTACCTCACCACCGGCATGGATGATGGATTGGGGAACGGAAAGATAGGTGCGGGAAGGGATGGTCACGGTTTCTACCTTATGCCAGGTGCAGGATAAAAAAAGGGCATTGGTACAGGAATCCACAGCCACTGCAAAAGGGGCGCCAGTGTACCGGGCCATTTCTTCTTCAAACAGGGCAACCACCTTATAGGGGTTATGATGCATCTGGTATCGCATCCGGGTAAATTGTAGGTTATTTAAAAAGCCTTTTTAACTGGTACCTGAGCTTTGTCAGCCCCAAATAAATGGTGCCGGGTTTTTCCTGTGGACACCGCTCTTCGATCTCAGCCAGCAGGGGCCTGATTTTATCATACTCCTGGTTCCTGATATGTTGCCGCACCAACCGAAGGATCAGTCTTTTTCTTTGTCGCTCCAGGTTTGTCCTGACCGGGCCGCTATAAGAAGGGATCACCCTGTCAGCAAAGAGCCATAGTTTTCGTATCTGGGCTTCCTTTTGGATCAGGGTCCAAAAACCCTGGGCATGAAAACGGTAAACCGCCATTGGTTCTTTCAAATATAAGATTTTCCCGCTGGAGGCCAGGTGTAGGTATAGGGCATAATCAAGTACGGGGGTTTGGTAAAAATGTGACGGAATAGTTTCAAAACCCGGATTGCGAAAAAGCACGGCGCAGGTTTGGATAAAGCAATTGAGTGCAAGGTCTGCCGCTGTAAAAGTGTGCTTTTTCCCGTCAACGGCTTTATAAGGGTGAAGGGAACCATGCTGGTCAATCATGACCCCGCAAAAACAAATAGTGGCCCCGGTATCTTTTTCTAATGCCTCTACCTGTTTCTGAAGTTTTAGCGGATCGGTCCAGTAATCATCTCCATCCAGAAGGGCGATGTATTTCCCCTTTGCAGCCTTCAGGTTGGAAATAAAATTATGTCGGCCTGTCTTTAAACCGTCGATATAGATCTTATCTTTCTCACTTCGCAGAAATAACCGAATACGATCGGGAAAGGCGGCGGCCAGTTGCTGGCATATCTCACGGGTACCGTCGGTGGAGTCATCTTCCCCGATCAGGATTTCTACCGGAAAACTGGTTTGTTGCGCCAGCACCGACTCCACGGCCTGGCGAATGTAAGGGGCCTGTTGAAAGGTTTGCAGGCATACGGTGACCAGGAAAGGCGAATTATTTTTTTTCATGGATAGGTCGGATAACAGTACATGGGTTTCCATAGGCCAGTACACCGGCTGGTATATCTTTTGTCACCACACTTCCGCCTCCGATCACGGACCCTTCGCCAATGGATACATGATCAAAAACCACGGCACCCATGCCAATGGTAACACCATGCCCAATGCGGCAATGTCCGGCAATATGGGCTCCCGGGTTAATGGATACAAAATCACCAATGGTTGTATGATGTCCGATGGTCACCCCACGGTTGATGGTAACCCCAAAGCCTGTTTCTGTAAAAGGGGACAGAACCGAACCCGGTTCTCCATAAAATCCGGTTTTTATGGTAGCGGAGGACGCGGCAATGAATGAGGGATGAAAAACCCGGCCATATCTTTCTCTGGTAATGCCATGGCTTTGCAGGAAATGGTTGTAAACCGCCTGTTTGGAGTTTGTTTTACCCACCCCAAATATAAATTCAGCAGTTGGCCCCGGATCCTTCCAGTCTTGTTCTTGTATGATCAGACAATGATGACCGGGGGGCAAATAGGGGTAAACGGGGTTGACAGGCTGGTTACAGATAACCGTCGCCTTTCCATTATGTCCATGGGCCCAATAAGATTCCAGTACCATGGCGATCATGGCCTCACTGTATCCCAGAATGAATATTTCTTTCATTGTAAAAGCCAAGTTTACCCATCATGGCGGGGGTCATGAGTTGGTGCCCATGTATGTCGATCAGGCTATGAATACGTTGAAGGAGGGAGATATTATCAGCTTTCCGGGTTTTGCCTTCATCCCACCAGAGATTGTCCTCCAGCCCAACCCGTACCCCCCATCCTTTGGCTATGGCGATGGCGTTTGCGGTCAGTTGGTCCTTTCCAATTCCTGCAAAGGCAAAGAGGTGGTCCTGGTCCTGCAATTCATTGGCGGCAATTCCCATTTCAAGCAGGCTTGCTTGCCAGCCGGCGGTATTCCCAAAAAGCAGGTTCCAATAAAATGGTCCCTTGAGAATTTCTTTGCGGATCAGGTATTTCCCAAAATGGATCATTCCCAGGTCAAAACATTCCAGTTCCGGGTGAACCCCGAACCTGTCCATTTTCTCAGCCAGTGCAATGATCATGTCTGGCGCGTTAACGGAGGCTTCGCGTTGAAAATTCAGGGAGCTGAGGGTGAGAGAGCAGAGGTCTGGTTTTAACTCTATGACCGCGGACCTGTCTTCAAAATCTGGGTGTGACCGACCTGATGTACTGCCACAAATAAGCAGATCGGGACAGTGTTTTCTTACGCCTTCAAAAATGGTGGTATAAACACGGGCTGATGGGGTGGGGGCTCCCCGGTCATCCCTGGCATGCAGATGGGCAATGGTAATGCCTAATTCAGCGGCCTCATGTACTTCCTCAATGATTTCAGAAGGGGTGATGGGTACAAAGGGCGAATGGTCGCGGGTAGGAACCATTCCGGTTGGGCAAAAGTTGATGATGATCGATGAGGACAAGGGTAGTGATTGAAAAGGTGATAATTTGAAAAGGCGATGCGTTGAAAATCAAAGCAGGGATGAAATTATTGATTTTTTATATCAATCAGGCCCCTGTGCTTAAATTTTCAACGCATCACCTTTTCAACACATCATTTTCCCTTGCCAATGGTGTTAACCACCACGTCTTCCCCGTTCTCCGCCCCGGTTATTGGAACCGGAATTGGAACCCGGATTGTTTCCGCGGGAATTTCCACCCCGGTTTATTTCGCGGTTCTGGTTTCCGCCACCACCTGGGCTCATCCGGTTTCCACCGGAATTACCACGAGGCTGGCTCTGGCTACGATACTCTCTAGGAGGTCGTTGATTACCCCCATTATTGTTGTTAAAACGACGGTTCTCAAATCCCCCATTGCCACCTCTGTTGCCAGGATTGGCTGACCGGTTTTCAGGTGCCCGGTATTGTCTTCCGGGGCCCCCATTCCCGGGGGCATTCTCCCGGCGTTCAAATTGGCGGTTATTATACCGGCCACTTTCACGCGGGCCCTGGTTGTTGCCACGGGTCATGGGTGGGCGTCCGTAGCTGTTCCCTCTTCTTTCGGCGATGGGTTCACGCGATCCGGATGGACGGTTACGGAAATCACGGCCTGGTTGGTTATTGCGGTTACCCTGATAGGTCCGCATTTCACCACGGCCACGGTTGAAGTTTCCTCCACGGGCATAATCACGGCGATGGAAATTATCCCTGGAAACCATCCGGCCTGGTCTGAAATCGCCTCGGTTGTTGATACGGGGGCGATAGATGTTCACGTAATTGTTACGGATCACAGTACGACCGGGTCTGTTGATATTGGTGATGCTAAAAATATTCACGTTGATACCACCGCGACGGATATCATAAATATCGGGACCGCAGAGATAGCGACGGTTATTATAGCTATAAGTATTTCCAATGATGATGGTGGCGCTGATATACCCCCGGTTACGGTAGTAGGGTACATAGTAGTCATACCAATGATCATGGTAGAAATAAGGACGAGGTACAAAGGTCCACCAGGGGTCGGGGCAATAGTAGTCGGACCCTATCGCCATGTCAACAGAAACATTTGGACCAAGGGGTGCCCAACCATAATACTCATCATTGCTGCGCCAGGTTACCCAGGCCGGTCCCCATTCAGTATCGGGGATCCAGATCCAGCCATAATAATCGGTAAAGGCCCATCGGCCATAGTGAAAGGGGGCCCAGCCCCACTCATAATCACTAACCCAGGTGTTGCCATATTCGGTCATCACCCAGCGGCCATTTGTGCTGTAGGGGCGGAAATCGGGATCCTCCACATCGGGTACCCATACATACCCGTACTCAGGATCATCCACCCATTGTCCATAAGGCTCCAGCTCATCATAGAAGGTCTGGAGGGTAACTTCTTCGTCATATTCCCGTTGAGCCATCGAGGGAATGGATGGCAGCAAGGCAAACACGAAAAAGGCCAGGGTGAGAGGGCGGTAAAAGTGTAGTAGCTTTTTCATGCGAAACAGTTTTGATAATTAAATGAGAACCTAACAACCGTTCTCTATCCAAAAGAGTTCCGCATTTTCTTAAAAGTTGCTCAATACCGGCACATTAACAATTTGATCTGTTAAGGGAACGTTACTCCCGGCTGTCCACAATACTTCCATAATCTATAAACAATTCCTCCCCGCATTGAATATCACGCAGGGTTTCAAAATCTTCGCCATCGTCAATAGAAGCCAGATTGGGAATATCCGAGTGGTTCAGGTAGTTTACCAGGTCCATTACTTTAAAGCCATAGTCGGCCACAAAATAATGGTCATCATCATAGAGACAGTAGTTCTCTATCAACGCCCGCGCATGATCGGGCAAGGCGGCCACCTCTTTTTTAGATACCGGTATCCATTCACCCACTCCTTTGGAAAACAACCCACGGGTACCGGCTGGAATATCGCGCAGGGCAAAAACGCCGATGCCCTCTACCGGAGAGGGACGAATGGCGACCCATGTGTGGTGGTGTAGTTCGTGTAGCAGTTCATCCTTGGTCATGCCACAAGATAATAGTTTTGTGGCATCAGGCGACACGCTGGCCAACCTGACCAAAACCCATTCGAAGAACAAAGGATGGACCTCTTTCAATACCTATATGGACATGGCCACCGAGGTATTGGGAAATGGTCTCTATCGTGTCTATGCATTGATGGAAAAGGGGATCAAATTGGAAACCACCGGGCTTGGCCGATACAGAAATGGTCTCACCATCCGGACTAGCCTTTATATGGATGCATCCATCCCTGGTATTTTGCACCATCTCATGCAACAGGTTTCCCAACACCAGCAGCAGAAACCGCTCACTGACAGGCGAATCAACCTGTCGGTCCACTTCATTCAGAATCAGGGTGGAGTTCTTTACACTGTCAGGTAGTACCGCATTGAGCAAGCGGTCAACCAATGTTTTAAGCAAGCCATTGGACTGACCACTTGAAATGCGATTCTCACTCGTAGGGTTAAGCATAAAGTACGGATTTGGACACAGGACTCGGATTTGCCTCATAGGGAAGGTTTACATAGGATTGTGATGATTAAGGGTACGGTTTAAATAAATCTCATTACAAAGAAAGGAAACAGCAAAGGCCGGGAAAATAGATACCGGGGGCTTTTATGTGTAGTTTGAAAACGACAGGCTATAAGGGTTTTCCATTTGCTGGAATTGGCCATGAGGGATTTAAGAATTAAGGGGGGGTAAAAAGACAAATGGCTAATAGCCGAAGCCATTAGCCATTTACCATCAAGCCCTTTAAGGGTTATTCATACATGGGTTCCAAACCAATATTGTAAAACATGAAACTCCATTTATCGGTTTGCTCTTCAATGATCTGTTGCGTGCTCTTACCGGCACCATGTCCTGCCTTGGTCTCAATACGGATAAGAACAGGATTGGAGCCATTATGATTGGCCTGCAAGGTGGCGGCAAACTTAAAGGAATGCGCGGGTACCACGCGGTCGTCATGATCGGCAGTGGTTACCAGGGTGGCCGGATAGGAGGCTGGTTTCAGGTTGTGTAACGGTGAATACCCATGCAGGTATTCAAACATTTCCTTGCTGTCCTGAGCCGTTCCATAATCATAAGCCCAACCGGCACCGGCAGTAAACTTATGATACCTCAACATATCCATTACACCTACTGCCGGGAAGGCCACTTTGCACATGCCGGGCTGCTGTGTCATACAGGCCCCAACCAGCAAACCTCCATTGCTACCTCCGGAAATGGCCAGGTATTCCCTGGAAGTATATTTCTGGTCAACCAGGTATTGTGCCGCGGCTATGAAGTCATCAAATACATTTTGCTTTTTGGTCTTGATACCCGCATTATGCCAATCTTCCCCATATTCACCACCTCCACGCAGGTTGGGAACGGCATACACACCGCCATTTTCCAACAGGATGATGGTTGAGGTACTGAATGAAGGGGTCAGGCTTACACTAAACCCGCCATAACCATAAAGCATGCAGGGGTTTTTTCCATCCAGCTTCAATCCTTTTTTGTGGGTGATGATCATCGGAATTTTAGCGCCATCTTTTGAGTTGTAAAACACCTGTTTGGATTCATAATCATCCGGGTTGAACTTGAGGGTGGACTTTTTATACAATTCCGATTTGCCCGTGGCGATATCGTATTTGTAAATGGTGTTGGGTGTGGTGTAGGAGGTAAAGCCAAAATAGAGTTCTTTTTCTTCCTTTTTGGCGCCAAATCCACCCACCGATCCCAGCCCCGGGAGTTCTACCTCTCGGACCAACTTTCCGGTCATGTCATGCTGGGTCACTTTGCTGATGGCATCCTTCAGGTAGGTGCAGAAGATATATCCCCCGCCTGAGGAGGCATTCAATACTTCGGGCTTGGCTTCAATGATCGTTTTCCAGTTTTCAGGAGTGGGGTTGGCAATGGGGGCTGAAACGATCTTGCTCGTAGGGGCATCCTTATCTGTCTGAATATAAAAATACTCCCCATCATTATCAATCACCCCGTGGGAGTTCTTCATATCCTCTACAATGGTAATTGGTGTTGATCCGGGTTTGGTGAGGTCAAGCGCCAATAGACCATTGCCATAGGTTTCATTGGCCGTATAAATGAACAGCCATCGCTGGTCTTCACTCACCCCGCCTGAGATATACCTGGTTGGTTTTGAATCACTGCCAAAAACCATCACATCTGCACTTTGCGGAGTGCCGAGTTTATGAAAATAAAGTTTGTGGTTGGAGGTCATTCCTGCCAGCATACTGCCTTCCGTGGGTTTTGGATAAGTGCTGTAAAAGAAACCTTCGGTTCCTTTCCAACTGGCGCCGCTGAATTTCAGGTCCAGGGTATCGCCGGTCACCTGTTTGGTTTTGGCATTGATCACAATGAGCTTTTGCCAATCACTTCCCCCCTGGGAGATATTATAGGCAGCCATGGATCCATCCTTGCTAAAGCTGATGCCTGATAGGGAGGTGGTGCCATCCGCGGAAAAACTGTTTGGGTCAAGAAACACTTCGGGTTCTTTCCCTTCACCAGCTTCGCGGTAAAGAACGGATTGATTCTGCAATCCGGAATTGCGGTAGTAGTAAGTGAAATCTCCTTCCTTAAAGGGGGCGGAAAATTTCTCGTAATTGTATATATCCGTGTACCGCTTTCGAATGGCGTCACGGAAGGGGATCTGGTTCAGGTAACCCTGGGTTACTTCATTCTGCGCTTTTACCCAGGCACCGGTTTCAGCGCTGGTATCGTTTTCAAGCCAGCGATAAGGGTCATACACCTTGGTGCCAAAGTAGTCGTCCACCACGGTAGTATCCTTTTTTGTTTCAGGGTATTTCACATCAATGGGTTTAAAAGAGACCAGGGAAGCTGTTGGCCCCTGGTTGTTACAAGCCACCAGGAAGAAAAGGGTTCCAAGTGGTAATAGCAATTTCTTCATGTAATGGTATTTTACAGGAAGGTAATTTTTTTTGGTTAAAAAAAATGACCATTTGTACAAGTGGTCATTTGCCTGCGCCAGAGGCCGGTTTGAACATCCAGGATAGTGCAAAAAACACGATCATGCCAATAGCGCCCCCCAGGGTATTCAGAAACAGGTCATCTACATCAAAAACCCCGATTCCTGTTTTTAGCTGGATGACCTCAAAGGAAAGGCTGACAAAGAAACAGAACAGCACGGTAACCAGGGCCCTGAAACGGCGGTGCCAGACAAAAGGAAAAAGAAATCCAAGGGGTACAAACCCCAGGATATTCCCACCGATATTATCCATCTTGTATTCGGGGCGCAGGTGACGGCTTTTGTAAAATTTCTTTATGGTCGCAAAGAGTACGTAGTTGTTATTTGCCTTATTAGTCCGGATGGCATCGGCCCGTCTGCTTTCACTCCCGAAATACTGCCGGTAGTAGCCAAGAGGTTTTTTAAATAAAACAAACCTCCCCAATACCAGCAGGCAAAGGACGAGGGACAATCCGGCTACGATCTTTCGGGATCTTCTGGTCATAAAAAAGGAGTGCCGTTGGTTTTCCAACGGCACTCTTTCATTTAAGATTTTGCAAATTCGGCTCGTATCACATTCAGGGCTCCGCCCGCTTTAAACCACTCGATCTGTTGGGCATTATAGCTGTGGTTGGCCTCTATGGTGTCGCTGCTGCCATCTTTATGATGCAGGGTAATGGACAGGGGTACACCCGGGGCAAATGAAGTAAGGCCCAGGATATCGATGTTGTCGTCTTCCTGGATCTTGTCATAGTCTTCTTTATTTGCAAAGGTGAGTGCCAGCATGCCCTGTTTTTTCAGGTTGGTTTCGTGGATACGGGCAAAGGATTTTACCAGTACTACCCGCACACCCAGGTGACGGGGTTCCATGGCCGCATGTTCACGGCTAGATCCTTCGCCATAGTTTTCATCACCCACTACGATGGTTCCGATTCCTGCCGCCTTGTACGCACGCTGGGTAGCGGGTACAGGGCCATATTCACCTGTCAGTTGATTTTTGACATTATCGGTCTTTTCGTTGAAATAGTTGGTGGCCCCGATCAGCAGGTTATTGCTGATATTATCAAGGTGACCACGAAACTTCAACCAGGGTCCGGCCATGGAGATATGGTCGGTGGTGCATTTACCTTTGGCCTTGATCAGCAATTTCAGTCCTTTAAGGTCGGTTCCTTCCCAGGCGGCAAAAGGATAAAGCAACTGGAGACGCTTGGAATCACTTTTCACATCAATCAGTACGCCACTGCCATCTTCGGCAGGGGCCTGGTAGCCGGCGTCTTCAACCGCAAAACCTTTGGTTGGCAGTTCATCGCCACTGGGGGGATCAAGTTTTACTTTTTCCCCTTTACTATTTACCAGGGTATCTGTTACCGGGTTAAAGGTGAGGTCTCCGGCAATGGCCAGGGCTGTCACCAATTCGGGAGAGGCTACAAAGGCCAGGGTATTTGGGTTGCCATCGGCGCGTTTGGCAAAATTTCGGTTAAAGGAATGTACAATGGTATTCCGCTCTTGCTTCTCTGCGCCCATTCGATCCCACATCCCGATACAAGGTCCACAAGCATTGGCAAAAACAGTGGCGCCAATCTGACCAAACACATCGAGGAACCCATCCCGCTCAATGGTATATCGAACCTGTTCGGATCCCGGAGTGATGGTGAATTCTGATTTAAGGGAAAGACCTTTTTCTTTAACCTGTTTGGCCAGGCTCACAGCCCGGCTGATATCTTCGTAAGAGGAGTTTGTACAACTTCCAATCAAACCCACTTCGATCTTGGTGGGCCAGCCATTTTGGGCGGCGGTTTCCTTCATTTTGGAGATGGGTGTTGCCAGGTCGGGTGTAAATGGCCCGTTCAGGTGTGGCTCAAGTTCGCTCAGGTTGATCTCGATAACACGGTCAAAATACTTTTCCGGGTTGGCATATACTTCGGGATCTCCGGTGAGGTATTCTTTTATTTTGTCAGCAGCCTCGGCTACTTCAGCCCTGCCGGTGGCTTTCAGGTAGCGGCTCATGCTCTCATCATATCCAAAGGTGGAAGTGGTAGCCCCGATTTCAGCACCCATATTGCAAATGGTGCCTTTTCCGGTACAGCTCATGGATTGGGCGCCTTCCCCAAAGTATTCCACGATGGCATTGGTTCCCCCTTTTACGGTAAGGATACCGGCCACTTTCAGGATCACGTCCTTGGGGGCGGTCCAACCATTCAGTTTCCCGGTCAGCTTCACACCAATCAGTTTGGGCATCAGCAATTCCCAGCTCAGCCCGGCCATAACATCACAGGCATCCGCGCCACCAACCCCGATAGCGATCATACCCAGACCACCGGCATTGACGGTATGAGAATCGGTTCCGATCATCATGCCACCGGGGAAAGCGTAGTTTTCCAATACCACCTGGTGGATAATGCCCGCACCGGGTTTCCAGAACCCGATACCGTATTTATTGGAGATGGAAGACAGGAAATTATATACCTCTTCATTGTCTGAAATCGCTTTGCTCAGGTCGGTTTTCCCCTCGGTTTTGGCTACGATCAGGTGATCACAGTGCACCGTGGAGGGCACGGCCACCTTTTTACGACCGGTGGTATCAAACTGGAGCAAGGCCATCTGGGCAGTGGCATCCTGCATGGCAACGCGGTCCGGGGCAAAATCCACATAGGCCTTACCACGGGTAAAATCCTGAATGGCAACGCCTTTCCAAAGATGGGAATACAAGATTTTCTCAGCCAGTGTCAGGGGGCGGCCCAGGGATTTCCGGGCAGCATCCACCTTGGCGGGCATTTCAGTGTAGGTCTTCTTAATGAGGTCGAGATCGAATACCATGGAGGTAGTTTTGAGGATTTATTAGGTGGTGCGAAAGTACAAAAAACACTGTCTTAATAACTCCATATTTGCGGGTTTGTTCAAATTTTATAAATTAGATGCATGAACCGGTTCAAGGAGTTCGTGGAATGGAAAGCTTTTGGTGTGTGCACCGCCATCGGAGACCGATTTGGCATAGCCACATCGCACATACGGAAATATTTTATCCTGACATCCATGCTTACCATGGGATCGCCCTTGATCATCTACATGATCCTTGCCTTTTGGATGAATGTGAAAAATTATGTGCTGGCCGCGCGTCGAAATCCATTCCGCTACCTGTGATCGACTCATCCATTGGTAAACCGGTTAAGCCTCTCCTGATAGCAGCAAACTGAATAAGGACAATGATTTCCTTCGAATATGAATTGACGAGTTTTCGGCAATTCCTCCGGGATTTTGCCATGGCCCTCGAAAGTAACTTCGATGGGGAGAGACTCGTTTTTCATCCCCGGATCGGTAAAGGGTACATGAGACTGGTGGAACTACCCGATGGGATCGAAGCCATCATCTCCGATTTTCAATTCAAGGAAGATGTGCTGCTGGAAAGAAAAAAAGACAACCACGAGTACTACACCCTCATCTCGGAAGAACTGGCCCATACCCGCGAATTCACCCTGAAGATCGGCTCCGATATCTCCTCCTTCTCCAATGGTGACCGTGCCGCCCAATACCTGACCAGTTTTCTGTACGGGGTCACTTATTATATGTCCAAAGGCACCGGCATAAGAGGGGTCCGTGTCCTGCTCAGCCCTGAATGGATGAAGCACAACCTGGCCATGGATGAGAATAAAGATGTGTTGCTAAGGTACCTTGGACTGAAAACCGCCGGTGTCCTCTACCGGAAAATGGATGTCGAAACCAGGGAAATCATCCGGGAACTTGTAGAAGCGGGTACCGAAGAAAAACCCCTGATCTTTTTCCAGACCCGCATGCTGAAACTGATTGAGAAATTTTGCAACTGGCTTAAACAGGAAATGGTGCTGGTACCCGAAGGCCGCGATTTTTCCCGTGAAGACATCAACCGCCTCATCGCCGCAGAACAGGAATTGCTGCGTGATTTCTCCCATCCGGCTCCCACCATCGCCACCCTGTCGCGCAAGGCCGCCATGAGCCCTTCCAAATTCAAAAAGATATTCAAAACCATTTATGGCTCCCCGGTTTACAGCTATTTTCAAGACCACCGGATGGAAAAAGCCCGCCTTATGCTCCTCAGTGGCCAATACTCCGTTTCCGAAGTAGGACACGCCGTTGGTTATGCCAACCTTAGCAATTTCAGCGCCGCTTTTAAAAGAAAGTTCAATCAACTCCCCAGCGCTATCGGTTCATGAATTGTCCGCAACAGGCAATAAAATGCCCGAAACAGGTATTCGTTGTTTAAACAACCATCTTACCTTTGCACTCGCATTAAACTCGTGATGTTATGATCGGTGTAAGAGTATCCCTCGAGGGCGATAGCAGGGCCCTGTTGAAATTACTGGCAGAAGGTCTTGGGCAACAAATTGATAATGACAGACTTGCCCTTCCTGAACACATTGGTAACGGCTTTTGCAAGGCCTATAACCTGGGCAATGGCATTTCTGCCATTATTTCCCAATGCTGTTATAAGATCGATTTTACCTTTAGCGGCCACCTCACCAGCGAACCCATTTTCGTACTTCAATATGACCATATTGAGCATTGCCAGGAAATGGAAAAAGAGGGTGAGGAGGAAAAATCCCCCGCATTTGAATATTCAGACATGGTGCTGGCTTATACCGATCATGATCTGGAACAGCCCCGCAACAAGGGGAAAAGGGTCCGGTCCCTTAGAATTCTGATCCAGCCATCCTGGATGGAATCAGCCTTTCCCGAAAACCCGGGAAACAAACGCCTCCTGAATTTCCTGGCCCAACAGAAAAACGGATACTGGCATGTGCCCCTCGGTTCAGAGGAAAGGGTTTGGTTAAAAGAAGTTTTTAACCATTGTCACCAAACTGCCTGGGATGATTTCTTTAGCGGAATCAGAATAAAACTGCTCCTGGAAAAATTTGTCTTCCGGTTTAAAAAAGAAATCAGTCAGGAGCAATCACGCCCTTTTTCGATGTTTCAAAAAGAAAGGTTGCGTAAAGCTGAACAACACCTGGTGCGTGATTTCACCGAACCTGCCCCAACCATCAATGAACTGGCCAGGGAGGCAGGTATGAGCCCCTCCAAATTCAAAACCGATTTTCGCCAAATGTTTGGCCTGCCCGTTTACCAATATTACCAACGCAACCGCATGCTTCAGGCACGTCGGTTATTGGAAACAAACCAAATGACCATTAAAGAAGCGGGTATGCAGGTAGGATACACCAACCTTAGCCATTTTTCAGTGGCCTTTCGCAAAGAGTTTGGTCTTCTTCCAAGTGAATTGCAGCACAAACAAAAGGAAGGATAGTAACCTGTTTTCCTATTGATTACCTGAACTCGTGAGAATGACCGTGGTGGGTAATTCAAACAGGTCGTGATGACGCGCCATTTCCTTTAATCCTAAACCTTCCAATTCCTGCAGGTATTCGGTGCGGGTGATGATCAGCACTTTTTTATGGCTGATAAAATGCTGGAGGGAATCTACTTTATCAAACTCCGGTATGCGTTTGGGCAGGTAGAAAGTGTAAGAGGGATGAAAATTCTTATACCCTACCACTACTTCAAATTGCTTCACGGTATCAATGGTCTTGTTAAGCGGGTTTTGCCTGTATAGACCAGGATAAAGTAGATGCAGAAAAAACAAATGAAAGACCAGGTAAAATATAAAAAGGCTTCCCAATACCCGGGGGCCTTTTTTTTGTATGGCAAAATATAGGGCCAGCGCCGCCCCGATAACCAGTAAGAAGGCAAAAACCGCCATCCAGGCATCGGCACTGGTAGCAGTTTCCTGTTTGATACCCAGATAAGCCCCCACCGGTATGGCCAGGGTAATCAGTACCAGCAAGACCAAGGGATACCATTTCAGTTTTGCCTGGTCCCAAATACCAAGCAGGTAATTTCCGAGTATGATGGCCAGAAAAGGATAACTCGGAAAAGGATAGTTTGGCAATTTGGTGCCCGAAAAACTATAGAACACCAGGTATGCGGCCACGGCAGCTACGGCGAACTTTAAAAATGGTTCCTGAAAAACTCGGGTGGACTTTTTAAAGGCCTCAACAACAAATACAGAGGATGGCAACATACCCAGGAATATGAACATCGGGATCAGCAGGAATATACCCCCATGTCCTTCCAGGGTGGAAGAGAAGCGATTGATATTATTGTCAATAAAAAATCCACGGGTAAAGGCACCATCAGTCGCGCGATCAACCAGGTAATACCAGGGAATGGCCACAGCCAGGCATAAAAGACCGGCAAGCAGGATTCGGTAATCCAATAATTTCTTCCATTGTTTTTCCCACAACAGCCAGGCAAAAAGGGCCAGTCCTGGTAAAGCAATGGCTACCGGCCCCTTGGCCAGGGTACCCAGTCCCAGGGCCAGCGCACACATATAGATCCATTTGCTTTTCCCTTCCCGGAAAAAAGCATAACCTGAAAACAGGGCCAGTACATTGAAAAAAATAAGGTAGGGATCCGGAACCGACAATCGGAATTGAAACAGGTAATGCGTAGAGGAAAGCAATACCAGGCCGGTGATCAACCCGTGTCGTCTGCCCGAAAACCGGGAGGTAAAAAAATAGGTGACCATTACCGTTAGTATCCCAAAAACAGCGGAGAAGAAACGGGCGCCCCATTCGGTAACCCCAAATAACCGGAATCCACCAAACATGAAATAATAGTGGAGTGGGGGTTTTACCGCCCTCAAGTCACCGTTAAAAGTCGGAACAATCCAATCACCACGCTCGTACATTTCACGGGCGCATTCGGCATTTCTGACCTCATCATATATCCAAAGGGTAGTATTGCCAAGACCGGGTATCAACAGCACAGTGGCGAGTAAAAAGAGAAGCCATCCGAAGTGTTTATCCTTCATGGGGCAAAATTAAGAAATGGGAGAGAAGGTTTGGTGAGGCTTGCCGGAAATAAGGTACCTGGTTTCCCCTTGTTCAACTCATTCCTTATTCAGAGGTTCTTTAAAGACAAAGAATAATCCAGGCAGGGAAGCCAGCACACTGATAAGGTAAAAAAGCAAACTGATGACCAGACCGGTTTCTTCGGAAAGATGAAAAAACCTGGCACCTTCCACAAAAACGAATTCGCGGGTTCCTAATCCACCCCCAAGGGAAAGGGGAAGGACAGAAATAACAGCGGAAGCCAAAAAGATAAAGATCCACTCATGCTGGTGTCCCGGAATTCCCAGGGAGGAAAGAATGGTATAAAGGCAAACAACCTGTATCCCCTGCACAAGGAGGCCCCAGAAAAAAGTTGGCCAGAACCCGGGGAGGAAATCGGGGAAAAACTGCCTTGTTATGTAATACAATACGGCCACGGCCAATACCGCGCCACCAAACAAGGTGTAGGGTATAAATCCCGGAGGCAGAATGATCAGCCCGTAAACCGAAAGGATCAAACCAAGGGCAAGCAAGCCGCTAAACCGGTCGAGTAATACCGAGGCTGATGCTTTTTTTACCGGGGTTTTATAATGCCTGTTTAAAAGGATGACCTTATAGGCATCACCACTGATGGCCCCTGGGAGAAACAGGTTATAAAACATCCCCAGCCAGTATAATTTTAGGTTGAGTGGTTCTGAAAGACCAAGTCCGATATTCCTGAAATAGATATTCAGCCGGAAGGAGGAAAATATTTTTGAGAGTGTCAACAAGCCCAGGGCCACAGCCAGCCACCACCAGTTGGCTTCGAGAAAGGCCTTTTTAGCCGCAGAAAGATCGATCTTGCCTGAAATGTACCAAAAGCAAAGGGCGGTCACGATTATTTTGGCCGACAACTTCAGCCAGCCTGGAATTCCTTTCTTTTTTTCAGTTATTTCCGGCATCCTTTTCGTTTATTGGCCAAGGCTGAATAAATTTATAGGTATTTCGCCCGCCCCGGGCGCAAGTAAAAGCAAATTCATGACTAAAAAAATTTGGTTTCTCCTTTTCTTCTGTCTGGCCATTACCCAATTGCCCGCGCAGAAAAAGAAACTGTTCCAGGGAAAAATGATCACCCACACGGTAAAGATCAAAAACGGGGTGTACCGTCTTGATGCCCCAAACGACCCTGGCACATCGGTGATCATCATTGAAGGCGACAATATCACCGTGGATTTCAGGGAGTCCATTCTCCAGGGAACAAATATGGCTACAAACCCGGATGAATTTGCCGGAACTGGTATTTGGATCAAAGGGGGAAAGAATATCACCCTGAAAAATTTTAAGGCAAAGGGTTATAAAGTGGCCTTGAGGGCAACCAATGTACAGGGATTGACCCTGGATCACTGCGATTTCAGTTATAATTACCGTCCCAGGTTAAACAGTACCCAGGAGAAGGAAGATATTTCCGACTGGATGAGTTATCATCAGAATGACAAGAATGAATGGCTGCGTTATGGTGCGGCCATATACCTGGAAAACTGTGATGGGGCAGAGATCAGGTATTGCCGGGTAACCGGGGGCCAGAATGCGTTGATGATGAAGGATTGTGATAACGGACGGATTTATAACAATGACTTTTCGTTTAATTCCGGAATCGGCATTGGAATGTACCGGTGCAATGGCAATACCATTGCCTATAACAAAATCAATTTCAATGTGCGGGGTTATAGCCACGGTGTGTATAACCGGGGTCAGGATAGTGCCGGAATTTTGGTATATGAACAAAGCAATGATAATTTCTTTTACAAAAATTCTGTTACCCATGGGGGAGATGGCTTTTTTCTTTGGGCCGGACAAAGCACCATGGACGATGGAAAGGGGGGGTGTAATAACAATGTTTTGTCGGGAAACGATTTTTCCTATGCCCCAACCAATGGCGTGGAAGTAACTTTTAGCCGAAATCAAATACTAAATAACCGGATATTTGAATGTGATCATGGCATTTGGGGAGGCTATAGTTTTAACTCGGTTATTTCAGGAAATAAGTTCCGCAACAACCGGATCGATATTGCCATAGAACATGGCCAGGAGAATACCATCACCTATAATGTTTTTCTGGAAAGCAAGGAGGCCATCCGGCTTTGGTCAAGACCCACCCAGCCGACTGATTGGGGATATGCAAAATACAGGGATACCCGAAGCCGGGATTATTCCATTGCCTTTAATAATTTTTCCCGCACGGGCACCGTATATAATATTAAAGGAACCGAGAACCTTCATGTTTTTGAAAACATCCTGGGGTCCTACCAGACACTGTTTGACCTGGATGGCACGGTTAAGGGGCTCGACACCAGCTTTAATGAAGAATTGGACAAGGCATTATCGGTGGATTCCGCGGAGTATGTTCCCAACCTTCCCGATCCACAGGATCCTTTTAAAGGGGGAGGGGTATTGGCCGGGAGAAAAAATATCCGGATCACGGCCTGGGGGCCCTATGATTACCGGTACCCGTTGCTTTGGTTGGAGAATCCAACGGACAGTTCCGGGCAGCTTAAGTTTTCTGTGTTGGGCCCGGCAGGCCGGTGGAAACTGAAATCGGCCAAGGGGCTGACCATACAGGGGCCGGGAGAGGGTGCCATACCCGGTGAATTGATGGCAACCAGACTGGCAAACAGCCGGGGAACCGATATCCAGGTGGAGTTGGAATACGAGGGTCCGGATTTTACCGATCAGTTTGGAAACCCCGGCAAAGCGGGTCATGTATTTGTTTTTGAAAAGTACTTTATGCCTATTCCCTTTGATGTAAGGTGGTATGCCTATGACCCGAATTTTCATGATCCGCTGAAATCGGGGTCGCTTTTTCCTCCCAATGCGCGGGTAAGACCGGTAAAAACCGAGCAGACCAATAAGTTGGAATATGCCTGGTGGGATGGGATCAAGGCGGGGGAGGAGACTTATAAGCAATTTATAACGGTGGCAGAGGGTCAGGCAGAGTTTGAAGCAGGTAATTATGAGTTTGGTGTAACCTGGGATGATGCGGTGCGGGTATATGTGGATGGAAACATGATTGTGGATGAATGGAATCCCTCCCTGTATAAATTTGATGAATCACCCAACAAAAAAGTGACCCTGAAACTGGCGGCCGGGGTACACCAGATACGGGTGGAACATGTGGAGAAAGGGGGATTTGCTACGTTGAATCTCAAAGTGTTACGAAAACAATAACCAGGGTATCCTCAACATAAAACCGATAACCTCAGACCAGCCTATTATGTTTTAGGTAATAGGGGGGAATAATTAGCCTTAAAAATATTCCTCAATTCTTTGTCGGTTTCCACCCAACCCCCTACCTTTGCACTCCCGTAAGAAAAGCGGGTTTCGACGTATGTCTCAGAGAATCAGAATCAAATTACAGTCTTACGACCACAACCTGGTAGATAAATCTGCCGAAAAGATCGTAAAAACTGTCCGCAGCACTGGCGCTGTAGTTACAGGACCCATTCCCCTGCCTACCCGCAAGAAGATTTTTACTGTGTTGCGTTCCCCTCACGTAAACAAGAAAAGCCGTGAGCAGTTCCAGTTGGCTACGCATAAGCGTTTGCTGGATATTTATACGTCGTCTTCCCGCACGGTGGATGCGCTGAGCAAGTTAGACCTGCCCAGTGGTGTGGAAGTAGAGATCAAAGCATGACGGTGATTCCTGGGAACCAGGATCCACGAATAGTAGTAGTTCTTTTTTATTAAATAATTGATTTATCCTATCTGTCAACCTTGTTTAGTCGGGGAAAAGCAGCTCTGGGTCTTAAAACATAATAAACAAGCCCTTCGAGGTTTGTTTGTCGTCGGTACTTCCACTTCGTAAAGAAAACAACGGAAAAGGTCGGCGATAAACCAGGATTGAATCACGCCAGGGCGTGATGTCTTGTACAACCTTGCGGGGATAAACCGTAAGCAATGAAAGGAATAATCGGAAGAAAAATTGGGATGACAAGCATCTTCGATCCTGGTGGCAAGCAAACAGCCTGCACCATTATTGAAGCAGGCCCCTGTGTAGTTACCCAGGTAAGGACACAGGAGACCGATGGTTACAGCGCCCTCCAGCTTTCTTTTGGCGACAAAAAAGAAAAGCAAACTCTCCAATCTGAAAAGAATCATTTCGCCAAGGCTCAGACCGCAGCCAAAAAATTCGTCAAAGAATTTCGTGATTTCTCTATCGAGAAGAATCTCGGTGAAACCATTACCGTTGACATATTCGCCGAAGGTGATACCGTTGAAGTAGTAGGTACTTCCAAGGGTAAAGGCTTTCAGGGTGTGGTAAAACGCCATGGTTTTAGCGGGGTAGGTGAGCAATCACACGGTCAGCATGACCGTCAGCGCGCCCCGGGTTCTATTGGTGGTTCGTCTTATCCCAGCCGTGTATTCAAAGGTATGCGTATGGCCGGCCGTATGGGTGGCGATCGCGTTAAGATGAAAGGGCTGAAAGTGATCAAGGTGATGCCTGAGAAAAACTACATTTTGGTAAGTGGTTCGGTTCCGGGCCACAATG
>JAYRZH010000033.1:0-28336 GCA_041916555.1 Chitinophagaceae bacterium
CAATAATGGCGGAGGCTCCCTGTTTGATGTGGTTCAAATGGCTGGTCTCTTTATCGATAAAGGCCCTATAGTTCAGGTAAAAGACCGTGACGGGAAACCCAGCATTCTGGAAGACCGTGACCGTAACGTGTTGTACGATGGCCCGCTGGCTGTAATGGTCAATGAGTTTAGCGCCTCGGCCTCCGAAATTTTCGCCGCCGCCATTCAGGATTATAACCGGGGTGTGGTCATTGGTAGTACCAGCACTTATGGCAAGGGCACCGTTCAGCGAAACATCGGTCTTGACCCCTCCAATGGCTTCCTGACCGCGAATTCCGATATCGGCACCATCAAACTTACCTTACAGAAATTCTATCGCATCAATGGCGGTTCTACCCAGCTTAAAGGGGTTAGCTCAGATATCGTTTTGCCCGATAATTATGAATACCTGAAACTGCGGGAAAAAGATGATCCGGATGCCCTTCCCTGGGATGAGATCAACAAAGCAAATTACGCTGCCTGGAACCCCGGCTACGATCTTAAGAATATTAAACAACTGAGCACTGACCGGGTGGCTTCCAACCTGGCCTTTAACATGATCAAGGAAAACACCGAATGGCTGGCACAGCAAAGCGAAAAGGAAATTCCCCTGAAGATGGATGTGTACCGCGCCCAGCAGAAAAAGATCAGCGCTACCATTCGCCAGGTAGAAACTCTGAAAAGGCTTGAACAACCCATGGACGTAAGTGCCCTGCCTCAAGAAGTAGATCGTTTTGCCGGTGATGAAGGGAAAAAAGAACGTTTTGCCAACTGGATCAAAAACCTTCAAAAAGATATCTACCTTGACCAGGCTTCCAGGATCATGACCGATATGATTACCCAGCGTAACCTGGCATTGGGTAAAGGACAAACTGATGGAAAGAAGGCGTTCTAATTGGATAAATAAATAACATAAAAAAAGGATAATGGTAAAAGACCCATTATCCTTTTTTTATGTTGTTTATTAAATCTACCGGTCAGTGCTAAAGGTACCTTTCTGCTAATACTCCCCGATGATGTTCGCAATGACCCAGGATCACAAAACCAAGGGCCAGTACATAGTTCTTAAGGTTTCCACCAGAAACACCGCCCGCTTCCAGTTGCTCCCTGTCAAAGGAACGATAAAGCAGGATGGTGGACTTTCTAAGCAGTTCAAATTCTTCGATCAACTCATCCCAATTTCTGGAATCGGCCCGTGAGGCTTCAGCATAGGGGTTTTCGTCAAACCCGGGAAGTGTTTGCGAATCCTTGCGGGCAAAACAAAGAGCCCGGTAGGAAAATACCCGTTCCGCATCCACCAGGTGCTGTATCATTTCCTGGACAGACCATTTCCCTTCCGCATACCGGAACTTTCTCTTGTCGGCCGGGATACTCCTTAAAAAGGCAAAATAAGAATCGCTAAGGGTATCAAAGGCTGTCAGGAGGTCATCCTGTTTAACCAGGCCAATATACTTGTGATAAAAGTGCGTGACACGGTTAAGATCGGGGCGGGGCATGGTTGGTCTTTAAGCTTTATGACTTTTTCTAAAATGGTTTCTTATTTGACATCTTGCCTCTTTCCCCTTTCAGGGTGGCGGCCAGTTTGATCGCCTCATACAGGTTGACAAGGCCACCCGTTTTGGAGATCTCACTCAGCGGTACATCCTTGTTGGTTCCGGGAATGCGTACCAACTGATCGGTTTTAGTGGAAGATGCCTCGATGACAAACTTCACCTGTTCAGGGCTAAGTTCGGGGAAATAGGAAAGGATAAAGGCTGCCATTCCGGTAACCACCGGTGCCGCCATACTGGTACCCTGGGCAATGCCATAGGTATTACCACCGGGAATGGTGGAATAGATCTTCATACCCGGAGCAAATACATCCACATCCTGTTTTCCATAATTGGAGAAGGAGGCTGTCAGAGAATTATAGGTTTCCCCTTCCGAATCGGTCTGGTCCAAACCCGGGTCACCACTGGCGCCCACGTTGATCCAATTGGTGGCCTTCTTGCCATTATCCCAAAAATAGGCGTTGGGGAAACTTGGCAGGCTGTCCACATTGCGGGATTCGTTACCTGCCGCGTGTACCAGCAGTACACCTTTGGAAGCGGCGTATTGTACGGCTTCATCCACCCACTTTTTTTCGGGGGAGAAGTATTTACCAAAACTCATGTTTATGACCTGGGCGCCATTGTCCACCGCATACCGGATGGCCAGTGCCACATCCTTATCGTGCTCATCACCATCAGGAACCGCGCGAATCGACATGATACGCACATTATCCGCTACGCCATCCATGCCAATGCCATTGTTTCGAATGGCGCCGATGATGCCGGAAACATGCGTGCCATGGAAAGGGGTACTGGCCATCACATCATTATTTCCATAATAGCGGTCATTAAAATCCTGGTATTTATCACCCACAATAGAGCCACGATAATCGATAGGGGCCTTTTCACCCGCTTCCGCTTTACGCAATTCCCCGGCCAGGTATTCCACATATTCGCCAAATCCCTGGAGGATGTCTTTATTCTCTTTATCCTTCAGGTTATTGGCCTCCATCAGGTAAACAAAAACGCTTTTGGCCCTTTTGATGGCCTTGTCATCACTGCTGATCTTTTTCAGGTCGTCATAACCAAAGCTCTTTTTCCCCAGGTGGGCCTGCAGGATGCTGTCCATGATCATGACATCATCATAGTTCTGCTTGGTATCTGAATAGTCCTGTTTAAGCGATTCCACATTATTTCCCTTTCCGGATGCTTTTGACTCCTCAATTTCAGCTTTTGCCTTAACCCAGGTTTCATATTCATATTTCTCCTGCGGGGATAATTTTTTAACATCGATGGATTTGCCTTCAAAGCGGTCCTTCCATCCGTAGTACACGCGATGCACTTCATAGGAATCCTCTTTTACATTCCGGCCATCCCGGCCACCCAGAAAGTTCCAGCCATAAATATCATCCACGTATCCGTTCTTATCATCATCCTTACCATTTCCCGGGATTTCCTTGGGGTTGTGCCAAAGTATGCCTTTCAGGTCTTCATGGGTGGTATCAACACCCGAGTCAATCACAGCTACAATGACCGGCTTGCTGGTACGGCCTTTTACAAATTCGTAGGCTTTGTCAACACTGATCCCATACAGGCCATCTTTCTTGGCATCTTTTAGGTGCCAGCCTTTTGGGACTTTCTCTTCATTCTTCTGGGCAAATCCGGTGGAGGGGAGGGTCGATAAACCAAATATGGCGGCAATCGAAACGACAACTTGAAACTTCATTCTGGGGTGTTGTTTATTTTTTTGAAGGTGCGAAAATAGAGGAATTCACTCTAGACTCCGCACAATTAACTAATATTCGTGGAACCTTTTAAACCACTCATCCAAATTGACAATTGGGGGAGATGGCTGAGGATTTCCAGTTAACTGGACGGAAAAAGAAATCTCCCGGTTGCCTGTCCGGGAGATTTTAACAACTATGGTTATCAATTGTTTTTGAGCTTGATCTCTACCCGTCTGTTAAGGGCTCTTTCCGCCCAGGTCTTCTCTTCATTCAGCAATTGGCTGGATCCAAATCCGGCGCTGTTCAGCCTGTCCTCCGATACCCCTCTGGCCACCAGGTATTGTTTCACAGCCAGGGCCCTGGTTTCTGATAGCTTTTGGTTGTATCGGGCATCCCCTTCGCTGGAGGTATGTCCCTCTATACTGATCAGCAATTCGGTATGGGTGTTCATCAACTCGGCCACCTCGTCGAGTAACTTCTTGGAGGCTTCTGTCAATATGGATTTGCCGGTGCGGAACTGGATCTGACGGGCCACAAAATTGACCTTCTCCACGATCTCTTCCTTGATCGCCGGACATCCGTTATTTTCAGCAATACCAGCTATGGTGGGGCAATTATCATGCTCGTCATCCACGCCATCCTGGTCGGTGTCGGGTATGGGGCATCCGTTGTATTTAGCCAATCCAGCCACATCCTTGCATTTGTCTTCTTTATCATTTACCCCGTCACCATCCGTATCAGGTACCGGGCAACCTTTGTATTCAGGTGATCCGGCTATTTGTGGGCATTCATCTTTTTCATCATCCACACCATCCTTGTCTGAATCGGGTATGGGGCAACCTTCGTACCGGGCAAGACCACTTACCCCCGGACATTTATCCTTAATATCTGCAATGCCATCTCCGTCCGTATCCGGGCAACCCTGGGTGAGGGGAGTACCGGGATCATTGGGACAAAGATCTTCCAGGTCAATCATCCCATCGTTATCACTGTCTTTGGGTTTGTCAATCAGGTCAACCGGTTGGCCAATATAAATTCCCAGTGTTGCGCCAATTACCTGGTGTTTGAAAGAACCCGGATAGCTGGCCTCATAAACATCGGTGAGGCTACGGCTAAAATGGGCATTGAGAATGGCTTTTTTAAATTCAATTCCCGCCAGGGCATTAATCCCAATATCAAGGGTTCGGTATTTTCCGGTGCCTTTACCCACGGGCAGATCCTTGTTCTCCTCAGAATTAAAACCTACGCCAACCAGATTATGGTCCTTTTTTTCCACCCCATTATAGAAAAAGGAGAGGTAGGGGCCGGCACCAACCTGGAAACGCATATTCTTACTGATCCTTTTCTTGAAAACAATATTGAGCGGGATATCGATATAGTTTACAAATTGCGAAGCATCTTCATAAAAACGGGTCGCAAAACTCGTATCCGGGGAGGAGTATAAACTGTCGGAGGAATTGGAGTATTTCCTGCCCTTGTTGTAATAAACAAACCCGGGTTGAAAATACAGGGGGGATTTCTGTCCCAATTGAAGATCGCCTGTAAACCCGGCATGAAAACCGGTACGAGGGCTATAGCCCCGACTGATGGAATCCCATCCCGGAAGCGAATTGGTTTCTTTAATGGTGGACACATTGGGCCCAACCACCAGGGCCACACGGAGTTGTGCTTTGGAAACCAATGGAGTGAGCGCCAAAAAAAGGGCTAAAAGTCGAAGTTTTTTCATCAGGACCTGATTTTACACAATATTGGATAGGGGAATAACGAAAAAAGGCCCAAATTATTTTGCTGTAAATCAGAGATTTACAGATCAAAGGTAATCCCTTGTGCCAGCGGCAATTGATCGCCGTAATTGATGGTATTGGTCTGGCGCCTCATATAGGCTTTCCAGGCATCACTACCACTTTCACGACCACCACCGGTTTCTTTTTCCCCGCCAAATGCCCCTCCGATTTCTGCCCCGGAGGTACCAATATTGACATTGGCAATGCCACAGTCGCTACCCGCTGCTGACAAAAACTGTTCTGCTTCCCGTAAATTGAGTGTCATGATCGAAGAAGACAAACCTTGGGGAACCCCGTTTTGTATGGCAATCGCTTCGTCAAGGGTTTTGTATTTGAGCAGGTATAGGATCGGGGCAAAGGTTTCATGCTGTACAATGGAGTATTGGGGTTGCGCCTCGGCCACACATGGTTGTACATAACATCCACTTTCATAGCCATCGCCTTCAAGCACCTTGGCTTCCACAATAAGCCGCCCTCCTTCTTCCTTGCATTTTTCAACGGCGCCGAGGTAGAGATTCACAGCGTCTTTGTCGATCAGGGGACCCACGTGGTTACGCTCATCCAGCGGATCGCCGATCTTAATTTGCTTATAGGCAGCGGTCAGTTTTTCCTTGACTTTATCATACACCGATTCATGAATGATCAGCCGGCGCGTACTGGTACAGCGTTGCCCGGCAGTGCCAACGGCGCCAAACAAAGCACCCCGGATAGTCATATCCAGATCGGCATGCTGTGATATGATGATGGCATTGTTTCCACCCAGTTCCAGCAGGGAACGCCCCAGCCGGGCCCCAACCGCTGCCCCTACAGCCTTACCCATTCTGGTTGATCCGGTGGCCGAAATCAGGGGGATCCGTGTATCAGCCGCCATCCATTCTCCCACATCACGTCCCCCGGTTATAAGACAGTTCACGCCTTCGGGGATATTATTCCTTTCAAACACTTCATTTACGATATGTTGACAGGCTACCCCGCAAAGAGGGGTTTTTTCTGAGGGTTTCCAGATACAAACATTCCCGCAAACCCAGGCCAGCATACTGTTCCAACTCCAAACGGCCACTGGGAAATTGAAGGCTGAAATGATACCGGTGATCCCCAACGGGTGCCATTGCTCATACATCCGGTGAAGAGGTCTTTCACTGTGCATGGTCAGCCCGTGTAGCTGCCGGGATAAACCCACGGCAAAATCACAGATATCGATCATTTCCTGTACCTCCCCATAACCTTCCTGCAGGCTTTTGCCCATTTCATACGAAACCAGTTTTCCCAGCGGTTCTTTATACTGACGAAGCGCTTCTCCAATTTGCCGGACGATCTCACCCCGTTTAGGGGCCGGAACCGTTCTCCAATATAAAAATGCTTCCTGTGCCCGGGCAATTACGGCTTCATAAGCCTCCCTGTCTGCCAGGGTAACAGAACCAATCACCTTTCCATCCACCGGGGAAGTAGATACCAGGCTACCGGCCTTTGAATCCAACCATTCCTTACCTGTGCTGATTCCTTTATTCTCCCGGGCGATCTTCAATGTTTTCAAAAATTCCATATGTCAATTTTATCGTTATTCCTTTTTGGGTTTCGTTGGCTCATTACCTTTATCAGTACATTTCCTGGTCATTGGGGAAATCACCGCTTTTAACATCCCTTACATAGTGTTCTACCGCCCCAGTGACAAGTCCATGGAGATCCAGGTATTTACGAAGAAAACGGGGTTTAAATTCGGTATTAATCCCCAGCATATCATGCATCACCAGCACCTGGCCATCACAATCCGGGCCGGCTCCAATGCCTATTGTGGGTATTGACAAACTCTGGGAGACTTCCTTGGCCAGGGTGGCGGGGATTTTCTCAAGTACTATGGCGAAACAACCCGCCTTTTCCAACAACAGGGCATCTCTTTTTAATTTCTCCGCTTCGGCTTCTTCCTTTGCCCGAACGGAATAAGTGCCAAATTTATAAATCGATTGGGGAGTAAGACCCAGGTGCCCCATGACCGGAATACCGGCTGATACGATTCGGTTTACAGAATCCAGGATTTCTTCTCCTCCCTCCATTTTAAGGGAATGGGCCCCTGTTTCCTTCATGATCCGAATGGCCGAAGCCAGCGCTTCGGTGGAGTTGGATTGATAGGACCCAAAGGGCAGATCTACCACCACTAGGCAACGCTGTACCCCCCGGATTACGGAGGAAGCATGATAGATCATCTGGTCTAGAGTGATCGGAAGGGTGGTTTCATGCCCGGCCATCACATTGGAGGCTGAATCCCCCACCAATATCACATCAATACCGGCTTCATCAAAAAGACGGGCAAAGGAGAAATCATAGGCGGTGATCATGGCGATCTTTTGTCCACCCGATTTCATTTTATGAAGGGTATTTGTGGTAATACGTTTGACTTCTTTGTTGACGGACATAACCGGGATTTGAATGGCAAAATTAGTCAAAACCGGTCAGGATTGGAGAGCCTTTACCTCTTCATACAGGTTGTGTATTAGCCCATCGGCCAATCCGATCTTGGGAACATAGATTTCTTCGGCATCGGCCCAGCGCATAACGTTGATATAGATAAGCAATGCCGGTACAATTACATCCGCACGGTCTTCCCGGAGTTTGTAAAGCATCATGCGTTGCGAAAGCGAAAGATTACTGAATTCTTTAAAATAATCGCGCAGGAGATCCAGGTGCAGGGGCTTGCCTTCCTTTTTCTTGGAAAGCGAAAACAGTTTGTTGATGTTTCCACCCGATCCGATGGCCGTGACGTGGTGGTGTCCCTTGGTTTTTGATTTAATGAACTCCTTCATCCCATCCCATTGCGATTCATTAACCTGGTTCTTTAGCAACCGGATGGTTCCAATATTAAAGGATTCTTTAAACACCATCTTCCCATCGCTAAAGAAGGTAAGTTCCGTGCTGCCACCGCCAACATCAATATACAGGTAAGACTCCAGTTTGTCCATATTCTCGGCCACATGGTTCTCATAAATGAAACTGGCTTCTTCCTGCCCGCTGATCACTTCGATCTCAATACCAGTTTCCAATTTTACCCGGCGAATGATCTCGGAGGCATTGGAGGCATCGCGCATGGCGGATGTGGCACAGGCTTTAAAGTGCATCACATCATAAACATCAATAAGGTGGCGGTAGGATTTGATTGTTTTGATGATCTTCTCCTCGCGTTGGGGACTGATGGTCCCTTTCTCAAATACATCAAAACCCAAACGAAGGGGAACCCTGACCAGGGTCATTTTTATGAAATCGGGGCTTCCTTTTCCAGATTCGATCACATCGCTGATGAGTAACCTAGCTGCGTTACTACCGATATCAATGGCTGCCAGTTTCAAGAGAGGTCAAGGTTTTTTTATACAGGTAATTATAGATCTCAATCTGGGCCCTGACCCTTTTCTTTCCCGTACGGACATATTCATTACTCAGCGAGTTGTTCAATATCCTGGCTTTCACATTGCCACTAAACTGGATATCGAGTATGTCTTTCAGTTCCTGTCTGATCTCGGGGCTCATTACCGGACAGCTTGCTTCGATGCGGTGATCGATATTCCGTACCATCCAGTCTGCCGAAGATAGGTAAACTTTTTCTTTGCCTCCGTTGTGAAATACCCACACCCGGGCATGTTCCAGGTATTCATCAACTATGCTTACTGCGTGCACAGGAACTTTGAACTTGGGGTTTTCAGTTAGCATGCAACAAATGCCCCGGATCACCATTCGAATCGTTACCCCTGCCCGAGCAGCTTCATATAGTTTAAATATCAGATCGTGATCGGAGAGGGAATTCATCTTTAAGGTGATGGCGGCGGGCAAGCCCAGTTTAGCTTGCTTGATCTCAAATTGGATCAGCTTATTGAGTTCCCGGCGAAGGAAAACCGGACTGGGGATGATCATTCCACAACCCCGCAGATGGGCGATCCCTTTCTTGGGTTTCTCCAGAAAAGCAAATATCCTGTTGATATCCGCCATTACCCGACGGTTACTGGTCATCAAACAATGGTCTCCGTAAACTTTGGCGGTTCTCTCATTCAGGTTTCCGGTGCTGACAAATCCGTATTGGATCGTTTTGTTTTTGACCCTTTTCTTGATCAGACATAACTTTGCATGCACTTTCAGGTTGGGCACCCCAATCAGTACTTTCACCCCTTCCTCCTCCAGCAATTCCTTCCAGGCCAGGTTGGCTTCCTCATCAAAGCGGGCGCGTAATTCCAGCATCACAGTCACCTGTTTCCCGTTTCGAACGGCATTCACCAGGGCGTTGATCACTTTGGAACTTGGGGCCAGACGATAAGCCGTTATCTTGATCTCTTTGACATCTGGGTCGATTGCCGATTCCCGTAATAGATCGATCACAGGATTGAAGGAATGATAAGGAAAATGCAACATGAGGTCACCTTCCAGCACCGCATCGGTGATGCGTTTCCCAAATCGCATGGCAGGGTGGGGGAAAGGCTTTCTTCGCTGTCTTTTTACCGAAAAAACATTATCCGGGAAATCCATGAAATGCCTGAAATTATGGATCCTTCCACCCGGGATGATGCTATCCTTCCGGCTAATGTTCAATTTACTGATAAGGAACTCCAGCAAACCCGGATCCATCTGTTTATCATAGACAAAACGAACCGGTTTCCCCTTTCTCCGGTTTTTCAAACCTTTTTCCAGCTTCTGGATCATGGTGGTGGAAATGTCATTATCGATATCGATTTCCGCGTCACGGGTAATTTTAAATACATGGGAAGAATATCGGTCATACCCAAAATAGGAAAAGATCATGGGAAGATTAAACCGGATCACATCCTCTAACAAAATGATATGGTGTTCTTCCGGGGTAGGGGAAGGCAATTGGATAAACCTGCCCAATACCCGGCTGGGTACTTCGATCAGGGCGAATTTCTTTTTCAACGCCGAATCCCTTTTCCACATCACCACTCCCAGGTAAAGTGATTTCTCCCTCAGGTAGGGGAAGGTAGGAATGCTTTGGATCATCAGCGGTATTACATTTGAGCTCACCTCCTCGTCATAGTACCGCTTTACAAAGTCACGCTGTTCCTTATTCAATTGCCGTTCATTGACCAGAAAAATCTTTTGTGACCGCAGTTCCCCAACGATCTCATTCCATATCCGGTCAAACTCCCGTTGCTGGTCCAACACAATTTGTTGGATCTGATCCATCACTTCCTGGGGGTTTGATTCCAGGTGCATGTTCTTTAACCTTGTGCCAAAATGGATCATCCGTTTGAGGGTGGCTACACGAACGCGGAAGAATTCATCCAGGTTGTTGGAGAAAATACCCAAAAAACGCAGTCGTTCACGCAAGGGTACGCTGATATCGCCTGCCTCCTGAAGTACCCGGGCATTAAAAGACAGCCAACTGATATCCCGGTAAATGGTTCTAACTTTATTTTCACTCATGCCAAGCTTACTTTTTCCTATACCGGTAAAATTAGGGAAGAAGGTTTTTGCCTTATGTTAAGTTTTACAGATTCAACGGGTCATCCGCTCTATGAGCGAGGTGGTGGAATACCCTTCCAGGATCGGGTTAAATACTACTTTTCCCCCTTGTTCGATCACTTCCCGGGCTCCGGCCACCTGGTCGATGGTATAATCACCACCCTTGACCAATACATCGGGTTTGATCTCCCGTATCAGTTCCAGGGGAGTGTCTTCTTCAAATATTACCACGGCATCCACCATTGCCAGTGAAGCCATCACCAGCGCACGGGATTGCTGATCATTTACAGGTCGGCCCTCCCCTTTGAGTTTGCGCACGGAGAGGTCGGCATTTAGCCCCACCACCAGGTAATCGGCCTGGGCGGCGGCTTGTGACAATGAAAAAATATGCCCCTGGTGTAGCAGGTCAAAACAGCCATTGGTAAAAGCGATGGTTTTCCCGGTAACCCGCCAGGCGGAAATCCGAGTTTTTAGCTCGGGCAAACGCATAATCTTTTGAGGAATATGGGCTGTGGTTCTCATTTTTTCTTGTTTAAGTAGGGCATCAACATAAAACTGGTAAATCCTCCAATCAGGATAACCGCGGTTTGGGCCAGCCAGATAAGCCAACCAAAAGCCAGGGCGGTACCCTCGTTTAGACCATATACCTGCATTGTTTTTTGTACCAGTAAGGCGTATGCGCCGATACCACCTGGGGTTGCCACCATGCCAACACTACCGGCGCTAAGAATGGAAAACGCCTCTGGCACTCCATATTGCATGGTCTCCTTCAGGGCGTAAAAACCAATGTATCCGCCAATAAAATAAAGGAACCAGATGGAGAAGGTGAGAAACAGGAACTCCCATCTTCTTTTCAGGTGCTGAATGGTACCAATGCCATTCCAAATTCGCAGTAAGATCTGTTTGACAAGGTCAATGACATCGGCCAGGGTTTTCTTCTTGATAAGCATCCAGAGCACCACGATCACCAGGACTACTCCAAACGTGATCAGCCCAATGACCCAGCCCGCAAGTTTATTGGCATCCTGCAGTTTGCCTTCAGCGCCGGAGTTGAAAAATGCGTTCATCAAGTCACTATAAATACCGGGTTGAAGGTAAAGGGTGATACCAAATACCAGCAACAGGCAAAGCAGGTCGATGATTCTTTCCAGGATCACCGTTCCGATAAGTTTGTCAACCGGAACTTTCTCATACCGAAACAAAAAAGTGCAGCGCAGAAACTCGCCTAAGCGGGGGAGGGCCTGATTGGTCAGGTACCCGATCATAACGGCAAAAAAGGTATTCAGCACAGAGGGGTTATATCCCAGCGGTTGAATAAGCAGGCGCCAGCGGATCGCGCGAAAAAGGTGGGCCAGTATCATGATCCCGAAAACAGGGATCATCAGCAGGTAGTTGGCTTCCCGAACGGAATCTCGAATATGGGCCTTGTGGTCATCGGTAAGTCCCCGAATGGACCACCAGATCAGAAAGATTCCCAGCCCAAAAAAGAATACATATTGAAGTATCGTGCGCAGGCTCTTGTTCATGGGGAAGAGTGTATTAGACCTTGTTCCCTTCTTTGGGAAACAGGATCCATGGTTTGAATTCCCGGGCTTCCTCAAAATCCATCAGTGCATAGGAAATCACCACAACGATATCCCCAACAGCCCCCTTCCGGGCAGCCGGACCATTGAGACAACAAACACCAGAGCCCCTTTTACCCCGTATCACATAGGTTTCTAAACGCTCCCCGTTATTCACATTCACCACCTGTACCTTTTCATTCTCTATTATATGGGCCGCATCCATCATGTCCTCATCCAGTGTAAGACTCCCCACATAGTTGAGGTTGGCCTCGGTAATTGTAGCCCGGTGTATTTTCGATTTCAACACTTGTATCTGCATAGAGAACAAAATTAAGACAAATTCGTAATCAACTACTTGGACGAATTTATCAATAGATTATCGATCAGTCTTACCTCACCCAGGAAAACGGCAGCCAGGGCTACCAATGGTTTTATGCCATCCCAATTATTTACTGGTTCCAGGGTTTTGGCATCAGCCAATCCCAGGTAGTCGATCCTGAATCCCTGGTTGGTCAATTCCCTTTCAAAAGGGGCGATCTGTGATTCAAGCGCGCCGGTCGAAAGTGTTGTGTTGAGTTTAACCAATAAGGAATGGATCAAGCTGGCTTTTTCCCTGTCGGTTTTACTAAGGCGCCGGTTACGGCTGCTCATGGCCAAACCGTTCTCTTCGCGAAGGGTAGGGCATACCACCAGTTTGAGGTGGTTTCGGCCCGTTAACTCCAGTAACCTGGCCACCACCATGCATTGCTGGTAATCTTTTTGGCCCATAAAAAGCAGATCCGGAGAAACGGCAGTTAATAGTATATCCACTACCTGGCAAACCCCCTGGAAATGCCCCGGCCGGTATTGGCCTTCCCATACCGTTTCAATAAACCCAAGTTCGTACTTGGGTAAACCGGATGTACCGTGGGGGTAAATATCCATTACCCCAGGAAGGTAAAGCAGGTCGCAGCCTTCCTGTTCCAGCATTTGTATGTCGGGGCCCAGGGTAACCGGATATTTTTCAAAATCGGAGGGATCATTAAACTGGGTGGGATTGACAAATATGCTTGAAACCACGAGGTCTGACTCCTGCCTGGCTTTGCGAATCAGCGACATATGTCCCTCGTGAAGAGCGCCCATCGTAGGGGCAAACCCGATTTTTTTGCCTGCTTTCCTGTATTCATCCAGGTATTTTACCAGGTCTTTTTGGTGCTTACAAATGATCATCATGGCGTTGGCATTATCCGGTCTGGGCTCCCTATCAGGCTATTAGCCAGATTTTTTTTACCTTTGCGCCTTTCTGTGCAACAAAAAAGCTAATAAGGCGGATTAATTCAAACAGGGAACAACATGTCAGCAAAGAAAAGAATTTTATTTATTGCCAGTGAGATGTCCCCGTACCTGGAGTTTACGGAGTTTTCAGAAACAGTGAATAAACTGGCGATAAAGGCGAATGATAATGGTTTTGAGGTCCGCTGTATCATGCCCAGGTTTGGGGTGATCAATGAACGCCGCCACCGTCTTCATGAAGTGGTGAGGCTTTCCGGGATCAATATTTCCATCGAAAATGATGACCTCCCGCTCCAAATTAAGGTAGCATCCCTTCCCAACGCCCGTTTACAGGTATATTTCCTGGATAATGAAGACCTTTTCAAGCGGAAGTTCATATTCCATGATGAGCAGGAAAAATGGTACCCTGACAATGACATGCGCACCGTTTTCTTTTGCAAGGGCGCCCTTGAAACCGTTAAGAAATTCGGTTGGCCCCCCGATGTTATCCACTGCAGTGGCTGGATGACAGGCCTGGTTCCAGCCTACCTGAAAACAGTGTATAAGAAGGAACCGGTTTTTGCCCACAGTAAAGTAGTATATACCATTGGCCAAAACACATTCAAAGAGAAATTAGGCCCCGGATTCCTTAAGAAAGCACTTATTCACGCCAATATAAAAGAAAAGGAACTGGAGGTTTATAAAGATGGAACCAATACCGCTCTGTTCCGCGGCGGCGCCACCTATGCCGATGCCATCACTTTTGGGGATGAACGCATCGATAAGAAGCTGGTGGAGGAATTCACCAAGGTGAAAGGAAAGAAAACCCTTCAATATAATGCCGAGTCTGATTTAACAGACTATTTGCAATTGTATGGCGACCTTGCAGGCAAGTAATTTATCAACCCTTTTATACCGGTCATAACAACTATAACCCCGTGAAGAACAAGCACCTGTTCGTTTCCTTGCTTATCGTTTCCCTGGTCTCTGGCGCCGTTTTTACCGCGTGTAAAAGGATCAACGCATTTACCGATATCGGCTCCGGACTGATTCCCGCCGTAGATAATATTAATACGTTTGACACCACCCTCAACGTGGAAGTTTACAATGAGTTATTCTCGGCTGTACAGGATTCCATCCGTATCAGCTCCAGCGATATTCATTTTCTCGGGCATATTCAAAATGACCCTTTGTTTGGTAAAACCGACGCCAGGATATACCTGCAATTGAAACCAGTTCTTTTCCCACATGCGTTTGCCCGGGCAGACAGTCTTACCCTTGATTCCGTGGTGCTGGTACTGGATTATAAAGGGGCTTACGGTGATACAACCATCCCCCAAACCGTTAACGTTTATGAAATTGCCAATACCCCGGCAAATGATTTCAGGTCGGATTCCACCTATCTGATTCGTTCTTCCACTTTCACAAATGGCAGCTTGCTGGGTACAAAAACCATTATTCCCCAAAACTTAAAGGATACGGTAAAAGCCTATAAGGACACAACGGTTCGCCAACTCCGTGTACGCCTTTCTGATGCTTTTGGACAACGTTTCCTGGCCTATGATTCCACCGCCACCGGCGCTTTTCACAGCGATTCCCTGTTTGATGCAAACTTCAAAGGGTTTGCCGTGGAAACAGATCCCGGATCCGGTAATGCCCTGATGGCTTTTGCGCTGGCCAATGCCCCCAATACCAAACTGGCTTTTTATTACCGATTCCCGCGAAATGGCCAACCCGATACCACGGTGAGTTATTTCACCTTTACACCCTATAATATTTTTGCCTTTACCTCCTGTGCCTCGCATAATTATGTACAACGGGATTTCAGCGGCACCCCGCTGGAAGCCGCGGTAAACAGCCCTGCCCCCGATGATCTGATCTACCTGATCAATGCCCCGGGCAGCTATGCCAGGATCAAGGTACCCGGGCTGGCTAATGTCAGCAACCGGTTGGTTCACAGGGCAGAGTTGGTGGCAGAACAGATCTATGACCCCAGCGATGAACTTTTCTTTGCCCCGGAAACCATGTGGCTTGATGCCTACGATTCCTCCATTTCCAGTTACCGGGTCATCCCTTATGATGTTTACCCCGGTTCCTCCACTACACTCAACCTTTCCACCTTCGGATCTTACGGAAATACCGTTCCCGATGGCTCCGGAAAGGATGTGGTAAGATGGAGTTTTGACCTGACACGTTATGTACAAAAGATTGTCACTGAAAAACAGAAGGTCATGGATTTCAGGATGATGTCACACCGGTACAGTGTGGATTCCATCCGCCTGAGCAACTACGACAACACAGGGGCCTTTACCCCCTATGTGGTAACCCTAAACAACAATTATGTCACCGGCCGGGTAAGGTTGGGGGGTACCGCACATCCCACCAGAAGGATGAAACTGCGGATCATCTACTCTAAAATTTAGTGCTCTCCGGGTTCGTAAAGTATCAAACCGCCTATTATCTTTGCGCCCAAACCTTTTTGCTTAATTAACTTTATCACACATGCCCTATCTTTTCACTTCTGAGAGTGTTTCGGAAGGCCACCCCGACAAGGTAGCCGACCAGATATCCGACGCCCTTATTGATAACTTTTTGGCCTATGACGCCCAGTCTAAAGTGGCCTGCGAAACCCTGGTAACCACCGGACAAGTAGTTCTGGCCGGGGAAGTAAAATCAAAAACCTACCTGGATGTACAGGATATTGCCCGCGAAGTGATTCGCCAGATCGGGTACACCAAGGCTGAATACATGTTCGAAGCCAATTCCTGTGGCATTTTTTCCGCCATTCACGAGCAAAGCGCCGACATTAACAGAGGGGTTGACCGTGCTGTGAAGAAACTGAGCTTTGACGCCAAAGCCAATGCACAGGGTGCCGGTGACCAGGGGATGATGTTTGGCTATGCCACCCGCGAAACAGACAACTATATGCCGCTGGCGCTCGACCTGGCCCATAAGATCCTCCAGGAACTTTCCAAAACCCGCCGCGCCGGCAAAGAACTGAAATACCTTCGTCCGGATGCAAAAAGCCAGGTAACCATCGAATACGATGACAATAACCAACCGGTACGCATAGATACGATCGTGGTTTCAACTCAACATGATGATTTCGGCTCCGACAAACAAATGCTTGAGCAGATCCGTAAGGATATCATCAGTGTGATCATCCCCCGGGTGAAAAAACAACTGAAACCTTCCCTGCAAAAGCTGTTCAATGATAAAATCACCTACCATATCAACCCCACCGGAAAATTTGTGATCGGTGGACCCCATGGTGATACCGGTCTGACAGGCCGTAAGATCATCGTGGATACTTATGGTGGAAAAGGGGCCCACGGTGGTGGTGCCTTTAGCGGAAAAGATCCTTCCAAAGTGGACCGGTCTGCCGCCTATGCCACCCGTCATATCGCCAAAAACCTGGTGGCTGCCGGTCTTTGCGATGAAGTGCTGGTGCAGGTATCTTATGCCATTGGTGTTGCCAAACCCTGTGGCCTTTACATAAATACCTACGGCACAGCCAAGGTTGACCTGAATGATGGTGAAATAGCCCGGAAAGTAGAAGAGATCTTCGACATGCGTCCTTATGCCATCGAGCAGCGTCTCAAACTGCGTAACCCCATCTACAGCGAAACAGCCGCTTACGGACACATGGGCCGCGAACCCAAAACCGTAACCAAGGTTTTCAATAAAGGAAAAGACAATGAAAAGAAGGTAAATGTCGAACTCTTTACCTGGGAAAAGCTGGATTATGTGACCAAAGTGAAAAAGGCTTTTGGATTAAAATAAGAAACCTGAGATTTCCAACTATAAAGACCTCTCCATATACCGGAGAGGTTTTTTAATTTCACAGTATGGAACAACCCAACCCCTGGACCATTTTGGGCGAAAAAAAGATCTACGAAAATCCCTGGATCAGCCTGACGGAATATGATGTTCTCAACCCATCCGGTGGAAAAGGCATTTATGGTAAAGTACATTTTCAAAACATTGCCATAGGGGTCCTGCCCCTCGATGAGGAGATGAACACCTACCTGGTTGGGCAATACCGGTTTACCCTCAATCAATATAGTTGGGAAATACCGGAAGGTGGGGGAGCTATGGGTGTTGATCCGCTCGACTCAGCCAAAAGGGAGCTCAAAGAAGAAACCGGGCTTGAAGCCGGTCACTGGAAAAAGATACTGACCATGCACCTGTCCAATTCCTGTTCAGATGAGATCAGTGAAGTATTTTTAGCCCGTGACCTTCGACAAGGAATGGCCATGCCAGAGGAAACCGAACAACTGGTGGTAAAGAAACTACCGTTTTCCGAAGCCCTGGTCATGGTGGAAAAAGGCGAGATCACCGATGCCATTTCGGTGGCTGCAATCATCAAAGTCAAACTCATGTTATTGAATGGAGAGATTTGAAAGAAAACCTAGACCCAAAAAATCATCGCTGGTCCTGGGAAGACAGCCACTCGTGGAAGCCATCCGGGCAGGAAAGGCGATCGACAAGATACTGATGCAGAAAAATGCTTCAGGGGATTCCATTTCCCTGATCCGTGAACTAGCCAAAGAACACCAGGTGCCGGTTCAATATGTACCACCGGAAAAACTCAATAGCATCAGCCGTGGAAACCACCAGGGAGTGATAGCGTTTGCCGCTGCCATACAATACCAGGAATTACAACAGGTGATCAGTTTTGTGGTGGAGAAAGGAGAAACCCCTTTGTTTCTTCTGCTTGATGGCATAACCGATGTGCGAAACATTGGGGCTATAGCCCGTACCGCCCTCTGTATGGGTGCCCAGGCGATCATAATTCCTGAGAAAGGAGTGGCACCATTGCAGGAAGATGCTATCAAAGCTTCCGCTGGCGCGCTGGAATCCATATTTGTTTGCCGTGTCAATAGCCTCATGAAGGCCGTGGATGAACTTCACCTGAATGGCATTCAGGTATATGCCAGCGAAATGACTGCCGAAAAAACAGTCTTTGATTGCGATTTTTCCATCCCCTGTGCCATCGTCATGGGTGGAGAAGAAAAAGGGGTTTATCCGGCCCTGATGAAAATATGTGATGCCACCATGCATATCCCGATGAAAGGCGAATTTGAAAGCCTGAATGTATCCGTGGCCGCCGGTATGATCTTGTATGAAGCCTTAAAACAACGCCTGCCTTGATACAATCACCCATTCATCTGGTAGAATGTCCAAGGGATGCCATGCAGGGTTGGAAAAAGCCAATTCCAACCACACGTAAACTGGCCTATCTGAACCAGCTTCTGAAAGTAGGGTTTCATACCCTTGATTTTGGCAGCTTTGTTTCCCCTAAAGCCGTTCCCCAAATGGCCGATACGGCAGAGATCGTTTCCCAACTGGATCTTGACGGGTCAACCACCAAATTACTGGCCATCGTGGCCAACCAACGAGGGGCCATGGAGGCCTCGGCTTTCGAGCAAATACACTATCTCGGATTCCCCTTTTCGGTTTCGGAAACCTTTCAGCAACGAAATACCCAGGCTTCCATTGAAACGGCCCTGGAAAGGGTAGAAGCTATACAGGAATTATGCGGGCAACGTAATAAAGAACTCGTTGTTTATATTTCGATGGGGTTTGGTAATCCCTATGGCGATCCCTATGATGAGGATATCGTATTTGAATGGGTAAACCGGTTGGTCGCCATGGATATTGGGATCATTTCCCTGGCTGATACGGTTGGCCTGGCAACACCCGAACAGGTTTATGATATGACCAGCTACCTGGTGGAATCCCTCCCGGGTACGGAAATAGGGGTCCATCTTCATTCCAGACCTGATGACTGGAGGGAAAAAATGGAAGCAGCCTGGAATGCCGGTTGCCGTAGATTTGATGGAGCCCTGAAAGGAATCGGTGGTTGCCCCATGGCTGATGATGAACTGGTGGGGAATATGGATACCCGCCACATCATATCCTTTTTAAAAGAAAAAGGCATACTGCCGGGGGTTGATGCAGAGGCCCTGGCTGAATCCCTATCATTGGCCGACCAGGTATTTCAACAATAATCCCACAACTGTTGATCAGATGCAATTCCAACTCGACATACAGATTCAAAAACCGGAAGAGCTTATCAGGTATGGCCAGAAGATCATGCTGGTGGGATCCTGTTTCACCGAACACATCGGACGCTCAATGCAGGATTTGAAATTTGATATCCTTCAAAACCCCAATGGCATCTTGTTTGACCCCGCCAGTGTTTGCCAAAGCCTGGTTTCCTACCTGGAAGGAAAAAGATATGATAAGAAGGACCTATTCTATTTAAATGAAGTATGGACTACCTGGCAACACCATTCCAGGTTTTCACATATTGATCCGGTAACCTGCCTGGAAAGGATCAATGAGTCACAGCAAACAGCCGGGACATTTCTCCAAACGGCAGATTGGTTGATCATTACTTTGGGTTCTTCATTTAGTTACCGGCTAACCAACCAGGCTGACCTGGCCTCCCAGGAAAAGGGTTCTTCCGTGGCCAATTGCCACCGGGCCCCGGCACAATGGTTTGAGAAACACTTAATGGAGATCAGTGAAACCACCGCCGCCCTGGATGAAATGATCCACCGCCTGCGTATCGTTAACCCACAAATCAAGATTCTTTTTACCATCAGCCCGGTACGGCATATCCGGGACGGGTTAATACAGAATAACCGAAGCAAGGGAAGGTTGATCGAATCCGTTCACCAGGTGGTGAACAAATTTGAGAATACCTGGTACTTTCCTGCCTATGAGTTGGTGATTGATGTGTTGAGGGATTACCGTTATTATGATATTGACCTGGTACACCCCAATTATCCCGCCACGGATTTTGTGATGGAAAAATTTATGGAAGTGATGGTGGATGAAGAATCCCGTTTACTAAGCCAGGAACTCCGGCGAATCGCGATCGCCCGCAATCATCGGCCCTTTCAACCGGAAACCAAAGCCCACCAGCAATTCCTGAAACAACATTTCCAGTTGACTTCCGCCTTACAGGCAAAATACCCCAACCTGAACCTGAAAGATGAATTGGATTACTTTGGTTCATACAAAGAACCATCCTGAATCATCAGAGTATCCGGTAAACGGTTTGTTGAAAATAGGTTTCCCCCGGACGAAGAATAGTATTGGAAAATTCCGGTACATTGATCGCATTGGGCTCCTTTTGGGTTTCAAAGCAGATACCTGTGCCGGGGCCAAAATATGATTGGTCATCTATCTTCAATTCAGGCAGACCCGAACCCGTGTACACATGCACAATAGGGTCGGTGGTAAGTACCTGCATTGTAATCCCGCTCCCGTTTCCCGTTATCTCTGCCGCTAGTCTGAGTTGCCCATCAGCACCGTCAATGCAAAAACTCTGATCATAGGAAGAGCGTTTGGCCAATACCTCTCCGGCAACCCGGAAGTCAAATGCTGTTCCATCCACAGGGATACGCCGCCCATCAGCCACCAGGTGGTCATCCTGTCCGAGGTAATGACTACAATATAATTTCAGCCTATGCTGGCCAATGGATCCTTTTCCATTAAGGTTGAAATAATCGTGATGGGTGAGGTTAACAAGGGTAGGGGCATCGGTATGCGCAAAGGAATCAATCACCAGTTCACGGTTATTGGTCAGCCGGTATTCCTGCTCAACATGAAGGGTGCCGGGGAAATGCGCATCCCCAGAAGGGCTTATATAGCGAAAACGAACCGCCGTTGATTTGGAATCAAGGGAGATGATATCCCATACTTTTTGATCAAAACCTTCCCGGCCACCATGCAGGTTATCTTCCCCCAGGTTCTTATCTAACTGGTAAATTTTTCCATCCAGCGTGAATTTTCCATCCTTGATACGGTTAGCCGTGCGTCCAATAACGGTTCCCAGGTAAGGATAGGAAGACAGGTAAAGGGGTGACACATAATGAGCCGGGTTTTCAAAACCCAAAACCAGGTCGGTTTCACCTATTCGCAAGGATGTCAATGTGTTACCCAGGTTTAGCAGGGTGGCTTTCAAGCCTCCAGGCTGGTCCAGGGTGACGGCATAGACTTTTTTTCCGGAAGGATGTTCAAAGGCAAAGGTTTGTTCAACAGGCATAAATCGCGGGGTTTAGGGAAAGGCCATTCGCTGAAGGCGGTCAAATGTAGTGATTTTTAAGGTATTAGGAATTTTCCAACGAATCCATTACCTTTGCCGCCTTAAATTATATGATACATAATCGGATGACATTTTAAAAAAAACAAAGATGCCTGTAACTAAAGAAAAGAAAACATCGATTTTTTCTGAGTTTGGTGGAAAACCAAACAACACCGGATCCATTGAAGGTCAGATCGCGCTGTTGACCGAGCGCATTACGCAAATTTCCGGTCATCTTCAAGCTAACAAAAAAGACTTCTCTACTCACCGTGGCCTGATGCAACTGGTAGGTAGAAGGAAGCGTTTGCTGAGCTATCTGCAAAAACACAACCTCACTGGTTACCGTGCCTTGATCGAGAAGCTCGGAATCCGCAAGTAAACATATTTCCTTTTGCAAGTCCCTCCATTAAGGAGGGTTTTTTGCATTTTAATTACCATATCATATTGTCATGCTATCTCAAGCAATAAATAAAACATTTGACCTGGGTGATGGTCGCGAGATCACCCTGGGTACAGGTCGCCTGGCCCGTCAGGCCGACGGAGCTGTAACGGTTTCCATGGGGAATACCGTTTTGCTTGCCACGGTTGTTGCCAACAAAGAACCTAAAGAAGGACAGAGCTTTTTTCCGCTCACCGTTGACTACCAGGAAAAGTTTGCCTCTGCCGGTCGCATCCCCGGATCATTCTTCAAACGCGAAGGTCGGTTGAGTGATTATGAAGTACTGATCAGCCGTTTGATCGACCGTGCCCTTCGTCCCCTTTTTCCAGAAAACTACCTCTGCGAAGTACAGGTGTTGGTTACCCTTATCTCTTCCGATGCGGAAGTGATGCCTGATTCACTCGCTTGCCTGGCCGCTTCTGCTGCCCTGGCTGTATCCGATATTCCCATTCAGGAGATCCTGTCGGAAGTGCGTGTGGCCAGGGTTAACGGAGAATTTAAAGTAAACCCCACCCGCAGCGAATTAGCCGAAGCTGATTTGGAATTTATCATTGCCGCCACTGAAAAGAACATCATGATGGTGGAAGGTGAAGCCCAGGAATGTTCTGAAGAGGACCTGGTTAAAGCCATCGAAGTGGCCCACCAGGCTATCCGCATTCAGATCAAGGCCCAGGAAGAATTACGCCAGCTTACCGGATCCAAACCCAAGCGGGCTGTTCCGGCTGCTGATATCAACGCCGAACTGCTGGCTAAAGTGGAGGGCTTTGCGAAATCAAAAGTGTATGAAGTTTCCAAAGCGGCCCTGAGCAAACACGAACGCTCTGATCGTTTTGAAACCATCGAAAAGGAATTGATCGAATTCCTGACCAAAGAATATAATGTTGCTGAAGGGGAGACCCTGGATTCCGACATCAGTAAAAAGGCAAAAAACTATTACCACGATCTGCAGTACCATGTTGTTCGCGACATGATCCTCAACGACCGTGTTCGCCTCGATGGCCGCAGTCTTGATCAGGTTCGTCACCTGGATATGGAAACCGATGTGCTGCCAACCCCGCACGGTTCCGCCCTGTTTACCCGTGGAGAGACCCAGTCACTCACAACAGTTACCCTCGGTACACCGCTGGATGAACTGCTGATTGAAAGTGCCGCCACTTCCGATTATTCCAAATTCATTTTACACTATAATTTCCCTCCCTTCTCCACTGGTGAAGTAAAGATGATGCGTGGCCCTGGCCGTCGTGAAGTAGGACATGGAAACCTTGCCATGCGTTCCCTGAAACAGATGATGCCCGGCGAAGATTATGCTTATACCGTTCGCGTGGTGAGTGATATCCTTGAATCAAACGGATCTTCCTCCATGGCCACGGTTTGCGCCGGTTCCCTCGCCCTGATGGATGCCGGTATCCCCATTCCCAAGCACGTTTCAGGTGTGGCAATGGGATTGATCAGCAAGGAAGGCAAATACGCTATCCTCACCGACATCCTTGGTGATGAAGACCACCTGGGGGATATGGATTTTAAAGTAACCGGAACAAGAGATGGTATTTGCGGTGTACAAATGGACATTAAAGTAGATGGTCTGAGCATGGATGTAATGCGCGAGGCCCTGGAACAAGCCCGGCGCGGACGCCTGCATATCCTCGATGCCATGTACAAGTGCCAGCCTGAACCTCGCTCGGAGGTGAAACCACATGCACCCCGGATGTTGAAGATGTTTATCGACCGCGAATTTATCGGTGCGGTGATCGGGCCTGGTGGTAAAGTGATCCAGGAAATGCAACGTGAAACCGGAACCACCATCAATATTGAAGAGAAGAACAATATGGGTGAGGTCAGCATCTTTGGCACAAACAAAGAAGGCGTGGAAAGGGCTGAAAACTGGATCAAGGGTATCGTGGCCATCCCAACAGTTGGTGATGTGTACGATTCAACCGTAAAATCCATCATGCCTTTTGGCGCATTTGTTGAATTCCTCCCCGGTAAGCAAGGACTTGTTCATATTTCCGAAGTAAGCTGGAAACGGCTTGAAACACTGGATGGGGTACTGAAAGAAGGAGACCGAATCAAAGTAAAACTGATCGGTACAGATCCCAAATCCGGTAAGTTCAAACTGTCACGCAAAGCCCTTATCCCCAAACCGGAAAGACAGGAAGGCCCCCGGCCGGAAAGAGAGGGTGGAAATGAACAGCCTCAAAACAACTAATGATTATTTTACCCTTATGTATAAGTGCCTTTGAAAAACAAAGGCACTTTTTTTTATGAATACTACCTATATACAAGTTGATTTCAAGGGCCTCGGTTCGGAACTTACCGATATACTGGTGGCCCGCCTGGCAGAAGCAGGCTGGGAGGGTTTTGAAGAGGATGGGGAACGGTTTTCTGCCTATATCCCACAAACCCATTTTGATGTCCAGGTACTTCGGGAGATCGCGGGAAACGCCGAATTTACGTTAACTGAAGTGCCTTATATCAACTGGAACAAACAATGGGAATCCAGTTTTGACCCGGTTATGGTGGATGGGTTCTGTGCCGTCCGCGCCGGCTTTCATTCCCCGGTAACCCTGGTAAAACATGAAATAATTATCACTCCCAAGCAAAGTTTTGGAACAGGACACCATGCCACTACCTGGCTCATGATGAAACGAATGGAGGGCCTGGATTTTCAGGGAAAAAAGGTCTTTGACTTTGGCACCGGAACGGGGGTGCTTGCCATCCTGGCCGAAAAATGCGGGGCAGTGTCGGTGCTGGGTATCGACAATGATGAGTGGAGTATGGAGAATGCCCGGGAAAATGGAGAAAACAACCATTGCTCACAGATCATCTGGCAGTTGGCCGACCGCGTTCCCGCGGAGGGGGCCTTCCATATCATCCTGGCCAATATTAATAAAAACGTAATCACCGCCCATGCCAAAGCCCTTTTCGATCGCTTAATTTCAGGGGGTATATTGCTGCTTAGTGGCCTGCTGGAAGAGGATGAAGCGGATATCCGGGGTATTATGGAAGGCCAGGGTCTTATTTTCCTGGATAAGACCAGCAAAAATGGATGGATTTGCCTGGCTTTCAAGGGGTAATAAATATAAGAGGTTAATTTTATATTAAGTTTTACCTCAAAAACGTTATCTTTGCCTACCAACTTCAACCCCAAGCTTCTATGAACGAACTGTTATTGATAGTTCTGGCATATCTGATTGGCAGCATTCCAACCTCTGTCTGGGTAAGTAAATACTTTTTTGGTATTGACATACGCGACTATGGCAGTGGTAACGCAGGAGCCACAAACACTTACCGTATTCTTGGACCACGTTGGGGCACTTTCGTGATGATTGTGGATATGCTAAAAGGCATTGCGGCTGTACGACTCGCCTTTCTTCTCCCTTATTATTTTGGCCACGAAACACAGATGACCAATCTCCAGATCGGGTTGGGGCTGGCGGCTGTGATAGGCCATATCTTTCCCATTTGGGCAGAATTTAAGGGTGGAAAAGGGGTGGCTACCATTTTTGGACTGGTACTTGGTATTTCACCACTTACGGCAATCAGTTGTGTAGGTGTGTTCCTGCTGGTGTTATACCTGACCCGTTTTGTGTCCCTTAGTTCCATCCTGGCCAGTATAGCTTTTCCCATTTTTATCCTGGTTATCTTTAATGTGGATAATGAATTCTACCGCATATTTGCCGTAGCTGTCAGTTTGATGGTACTGGTCACCCACCAGAAAAATATAGGCCGTCTGCTTCGTGGAAGTGAAAGTAAAGTGCCTATTCTCAAGCACCGCGATCGTCGTCGTGAAAGGAAAAGATCCTGATCCGTCCTGGAAAATCCTGTTTTTCTGCAACCTATTTCCTGTTCCGTTCATCTGCTTTGGTACAATCATTGTTTGAACAATACAAAAGATTCATTGTGAAAAAGCTTATCCTCCCCATCCTCGCCCTGATTGTGTTTTCTTGTTCTAAAAACGCATTGACAGGAAAGAGCCAGTTTACCTTGTTACCGGAAACCGAATTGCAGTCGATGGCCTCGGCCGAGTACACCCAATTCCTTTCCTCCAACAAAGTGGTATCGACCACCACCAGCAAGGATGCTGAAATGGTAAGAAGGGTGGGGCAGCGCATTACGAAGGCTGTGGAGGAGTATTATGCCTCCAAGAACATGAGTGATAAGCTGGCGGGTTTTAAATGGGAGTATAACCTGGTGAATGACGCCGCGGTAAATGCCTGGTGCATGCCCGGTGGAAAGATCGTGGTTTATACCGGATTGTTGCCCATTACCCAGAATGAGGCCGCCCTGGCAGTGGTCATGGGGCATGAGGTTTCCCACGCCCTGCTACAGCATGGCAACCAGCGGATGAGCCAGCAAATTGGGACCCAGGCCGTACAAATGGGACTTCAGGTAGCCCTGGCCAATAAACCAGCGGAAACCCAAAACGCATTCCTTACAGCCTACGGAATTGGTGCCCAGGTGGGCGTGATGCTACCCTTCTCCCGCAAGCATGAACTGGAAGCCGATCATTGGGGACTTAATTTCGCCGCCATGGCCGGTTACAATCCCCAGGAAGCCATTCCCCTCTGGCAACGCATGGAAGCCGCCGGTGGGGGCCAAAGACCCCCCGAATTCCTGAGCACACACCCCAGTGAAGGCAAAAGAATCGAACAACTCCAGAAATATATGGAGGAAGCCTTAAGCTACTACAAGCCCGTCAGGAAATAACGGATAGGTATATCATCAAAATATTGATTTCAGTTAAGCATATCCTTTTAAATCAGTCATTTAAAGGGATATTTCTTTTTTTAATAGTTGAACTCCCGCAAATTTTTTGTATTTTTGCAGCCTGTTTGCGAAGTCCGTTACCTACCCATGTACATTTATTGGATCGTATCGGAAACCCCTTAAAACCCCTTAAAAAGGTATGTCACAAACGCTTTTTGAAAAGTTAGATCTAGCTGACGAAAAGAATCTTCTGATCCAGGGTTTACCTTCCTCCATTGAGAAACAGTTTTGCAAGCTTTCTTTCGCTAAAAACGTGACTCCGTTGCTGAAAAGCCGGAAGATCGATTTCGCGTTATTGTTTGCCGTAAACGAATCTCAGCTTAACAGCATCCTGAAAGAGGTTATGCCCGCTCTGAAGACCGATTCCAAGCTATGGATCGCATCACCTAAGTCCTCCTCCAAAATCGTTACCGATCTCAACCGCAGTTGCAGTTGGGAAAAATTGACGACAGCCGGTTATAGCTGTGGCGAGGAAGTGGTGTTGGATCACGTATGGAGCGCCACCCGCTTTGAAAAGCCTGGTCGCAGCGCCGCGGTAAGGGTTCGTAATATCGAGCCGGCCGCCGCCATCGAAGCATGATTATTACATAAGATTTTACATGGTACTGATCCCGCGAAGAAATTCGCGGGATTTTTATTTGAGGATGACCGTTCCCATTTTCCTGGTCAGTTCCAACTCCATCTGTTTCAGCGCCTCATGGGCCCGGTGGATATTGAGGTATTCCTCTGGGGTATGTGGTTTTTCCAGATCCTCCTGGTTTTGCAACATCAGGCGTCGGATCTTTCGGAGTTTGAGGTAATTCAGGGCTGAATCCACCGCTTCCAAAGTACGGTCCTCTTCAATTTTTAGGTAGCGTTGCAATTCCTTTTCATTTCCAATCCCCACCATCCGGATAAACTCCTCATAACGCTTTTCAAATAACTGCTTCTGGTACCCGGTGGATTGGCTGTATTCCTGACGCCAATGATCGCTTTCTTCGTAGGGGAAATTCAGCAAAGAAACGGCAAAGGAGCTGAGTTTCAGGTCGGAATGATAAACAAAATGGCTTTTATCCGGCACTTCCCTGCCCGAATCCACATACTGTCTGAATTCCTTCATCAACCGCAACACCTCGGGGTTGTCAAACAGTTCTTCATCGTTCATCTCCGTCAGCATGTGGTAGGCCACGGTTTCCTTGTTGTCCATCAGGCGTCTGCCAAATTCCAGGAGAACCCGGGCAAACTCCTTTTCCTGGAGGTCATCCCTGAACAGGAGATTAAAGGTGCTGTCATCAAAACTGGATGCGCCCCCGTCTCCGGGTTCCTGACCGGCCTGTTCTACCGGAGCCTGCTCCTGTTTTCTTTCCATCGCGTTTACCCGCTCGCGGATAAACTTATTGACCAGCGCATGGAGACCCGCTTCTTCAATTTTGAGCAGGGTAGCGCATTGCTTGATATAGTCCTGTTGCTTGGTAAAATCTTCGGCCTTATTGATCCGGGAAATCGTTTCAGCCACCTGGTTTACCAGGGCGGCCTTCCTGGTGCTGTCATCCCCGGCATCTCGCAGCGACAGATCTACCTGGAACAGGATAACATCCTTTTTGTGCTGGTTTACATAGTTTGTAAAAGCCGCAGCCCCAACCGCATTTACATAGCTGTCGGGATCTTCCTTGTCAGGAAGCAGCACCAGTTTAACATTCAATCCTTCCTCCAAAGCCAGAT
>JAYRZH010000034.1:0-26806 GCA_041916555.1 Chitinophagaceae bacterium
GTAAAGGGAGACATTTAAACCTATTTTTTAACCTAAATATTTTTTATGAATACCGGAATGAAATACACGTTGGGTATCGCTTCCATACTCCTGGCAGGAGTTGTGGTTGGAATGTTGGTGGCCCCTGAAAAAGGAAGCGATCTGCGTAAAAAACTCAAAAAGCAGGGCGAAGACCTTCTCTCCAAAGGGAAGGGATTGATTCGGAAAGCCGCCCATGATGGAGAAGAACTTTTGGCAGAACAAGGATATTAAGTGGAGAATAGTAGCAGCAGGATCAGGGAAGAGGCCGATCACCTGTTAAAAGGTGGACGTGATTACCTGGCGACCTTATTTGAATTGTCCATAGTCCGGTTGGTGCGAAAAGGGTCAAACTGGGGAGCCGGGATATTACTGAAATCCATACTGGTCATATTGGTCCTCTTCCTTTTTTTATTTCTTGGGCTTGGTTTTGCCTGGTGGGCAGGACAGAAGCTTGGCAATATGCCTCTTGGTTTTTTCCTGACCGGACTGGTTTATGCCATTCTCCTGCTGGTTATCTATCTGATGCGTAAAAGGGTTTTGGTGCCATATTTCCGTGATAAAATTGTGCAGGAATTATTTAATGATGAACAAAGCCATAAGCCGATACCATGATCTGATACGCGAGGAGGAAAGACTAAAGGGTTTGCTCAAGGACCGGGAAGCCTACCTCCGCGAGCATCAGTACCTGCTGGAGGAAGAACTGGAGCCCTATTTTAAAGGGATGGCCCGGATACGAAAATTATTCTCCCTGAGTAATAATAATCCGGCTTTCCAGTTTGGCCTAAAGAAATTATCTGTTTTCCTGCTTCGCAATCTGTTTCATTCGGGTACCCGTGGCTGGGGAAAACTGGCGGCCCCATTCCTGGTGCGTTATTTATCCGGCCGCCTGGTAAAAAAGATATCTTCCCCATTACTCAACACCCTTGCGAATTGGCTGGGGATTTCTGGAAATAATAAGGATCCAGATAAAGAACATCACCCGGCCGGTGAGGAAATGCGGAGCACCCCATAAGATCCACTGTATGCGTTTCAATGAACTGATGACCCGGATACTACTCCTGGTGCTGATCATTTTACTGGTTGTACTTTCCTTGTTCAACTTAAAAATTTTCATGCCAGGTATCCTGGGTGCCATCACTCTATATATCCTTAGCCGGCAAAGTTATTTTCAACTGGTTTACTCCAGGGGATGGAAGGCGGGGCCTACGGCGCTGATGTATGTGGTTGGGTACCTTTTTGCCCTGGGCATGCCCATCTATTTGGGCATTAACCTTACTGGCCCATACCTGAGGCCCTGGCTGGAGGATCCTGAAGGGTCGATCTCCAACCTGGAAAAGGCGCTTGAAGGAATTAGGGACAGGACGGGGTTTGGTTGGTTGCGAAACATTCAGCTTCAAAAAGGAATTGAAACCGTGGTGGGGTGGTTACCATCCCTTGTAAATAGTTCGATCAACCTCATCACCAACCTGGCATTAATGTTGTTCCTGTTATACCAGTTGCTAAAAGGGGGCAGTCAGATGGAATCAACACTTTACCGTTGGATCCCCCTGAACCCGGATAGCACCCACCTGTTGGCCAAGGAAACCAGGCATATGGTAAAGGCCAACGCTCTGGGGATTCCAATGATATCCCTTATTCAGGGTGCCACCGCGCTATTGGGTTATTATATTTTTGATGTGCCCCAATTTGTTTTCTGGGGTTTTCTAACCGGGTTGTTCGCGTTTTTCCCGGTAGTAGGTACCATGATCGTCTGGGTACCCCTGGTGATCTTTCTCTATGCCACCGGTGAATCAGGTCGCGCCTTGGAATTATTGATCTATAGCCTGGTGGTAACCGGAAACATTGATTACCTGGCCCGGATCACCATCCTGAAAATGCAGGCCAATATTCACCCGGTGATCACCGTACTTGGCGTGATCGTTGGACTTGGTTTGTTTGGATTTATCGGCCTCATTTTTGGTCCATTACTATTAAGCTATGTGATCATACTAACCCGGATATACCGGAGTGAATTTGTAGGATCAAAAGGAGATTGAAGAAAATAGTTGGCAACGGTTTTAGCGATTGCCTGTTAAATATGTTTTGGATGGTTTCTGTGTGATTTACGTAAATACCCCTTCTTTTCAGAAGGGGTATGCTGTTTGAACCTATAACTGCTTATGCGAGCTGTAAAAAACGGATAAACTATTTCCAGTATCTTTTGGCAAAGGAGATAAAATAAGGCCAGTTGGGCCCCGTGGTGTGGCCCCCTTCATGCTGACGCCAGGCGATTTCACCATCAAGCAAACCCGTTTTTTCCTCCGGGAATGGTTGATTGCCTAAGCCTTTCTTACCGAGTAATTCATAAACCGGACCGGCATTTACGCCACCCAGGTACATCCCTTTGGCATCCACCCAGCGCCCTTCCACATTTGGTGAGCCTGAACTGATAAAGACAGGACGTGGCGCGCAAAGGGCTATCAATTGGTGGGCATCCACCGGAAGATCATTGGGGGTTAAGGGTCCCGCATACTTGATAAAATTTCCGGCAAACCAATGGTATTCCGCGGAAGAGGCCAGGTTCTCCACCTGTTCCCCATATACCCGGCGAAGGATCTTGGCGCCACCGGCACCCGATGAACCGATAAACCCGATACTGATCCTTGGTTCATAGGCCATGGTCACAAGAGCCGCTTTTCCATATCTTGACAGTCCTTCAATAGCGATCTTTTTCTGGTCTACCAATGGGTTTTTCTCCAATAAGTCGATTACCCGGCTCGCCCCCCAGGACCAGGCCCTTAAGGTTCCCCATTGTTCTGGTTGACGAAACGCTCCCTTGTTACATAACCCAATGATGCCTTTGGTCAAGCCCGCCCCATTATCGGCCTGGTAACTGGTGGGGACAAGGATCCCAAATCCCCAACCTTCTTCCAGGATCTGCTCCTGCCAAGATTTTTGAACCGTGGCTCCTGCTGGTGGGGGAGGTGGACGAAAACCGGCCGGGAATATGAACCCATATTCAATCACTACCGGCACCGGGTTCATAACCTGTTTGGGCATGACCAGCGAAAACTGGATATCCACCGTTATCGATGGGTAGGTGGAATTATCAACATGACCTATATAATCCTTAACCAGGGCATTTACCGCCCCAAATACAGAATCATGCTGGGCGATCAATTCCCATTGAACACCGGGAGTCTTCAATGGCGGTCTGCCATAAATCTCCCGGTCAAACAGGGCCATGGTTTCCGGACGGCCTTTTTTCCACCAGGAGGCTGCATCTTTTATCTTTTTTCCATTGGATAATACCAATGGGTCGGGGAGGGAGGTATAAGGAGAAGCTTGGGATTCGTCGATATTCGCGGCATTGGGAGCGGAGGGGTTACCCGATGGACCAGGACGAGTGGAGCTGATCTTTAATTTTCCCAGCATATCCTTGTAATCAGCCTGGGTCATGGCCTGTAATTCTTTATTGGCCTTATCACGGGCCTGCCAGGTTTTAATGTGATTGGCCATGTCCACCATAGGCGTGATCATGATATCCTTTTCATGGGCCTTTAGGTATTGCAGAAATTTGCGGTGCTCAGGCAGGTCCACATCCAGCCCATTACCGCCTCCTACGCCATGAAATAATATAACCAGCAGGGAATTTTTTCGCATGGCTTCTTCTACCCAGGCAATCATCTGATCGGCTGTGTTTTTGAAAACCATATAGCAATCCACATTGTACAAATCGATATCCTGTATTTGGTGCATTTCATTGCGCACCGCCCGGGCGGCTACAAAATCAGGAGTCATGGCCCTTATGAAAGAACTGTCTTCCACTTTCATATCACCACAGGTAAAGGCAAAGGTCCTTTCCTTTTTTCCATCCAGCGCCTGGAGAAAGAGATTGGTCATCCGGGTTTCATCCAGCATCCGGCGAAGGGTGTATTTCGACATATCGTATTCCCTGGGCACCCATTCACGTCCGGTTCCACCTACACAAGGGTGGTAAAGGGTATGGTTACCTAACTCGTGCCCACGCACAGCCAACTGCCTCCATTCTTCCATTCTTTTTTGAACGGAAGGAGAAAAAGCCGTTACGTAAAAAGTGGCCTTTAGTCCCAGCGAATCCAGCACCGGTATGGCATTGTCAAGCTGCTGGTCAATGGCATCGTCATAGGTGATGACTACCCCGCATTTTTTCCCCTGCCAGGCGGGGTTAAACTGGGCATCAAGGGAGAATGAAAAGGTCAAGGCCACCAGGACCAGGAATACAGATGATTTCATGGAATAAAATTAATGTCCCGTGGCATTCGCCACGGGACTTAAAAATTACTTAAGAGAAAGAACCACAACCGAACCGGCAGGCAGGGTCACATTAAGTTGCTGACCATTGATGGTTGCGCCGGAAAAAGAAGCCGGTTTTACCTTTTCAGGATTGTTTACGTCATTGAAATCCTGCATCTTTTCAGAATCCAGGATACGACCGGTCACTGTTTTTGCGGCAGCGGTACCCAGGTCGATGCTGATGGGTTGAGCCTGATTGGGGTCCATGTTTACCAGGGAAATATGGATGACGCCCTGGTTATCACGGGAAGCCGAAGCAGAGATCGATTTGATGCTCTTATCACTCCAGGTATAATCTTTACAAGTGATCTCCAGCGGGATCATCGTGGCACCCTGGTGCACATTGTACATCTCCATTACATGGTAAGTAGGGGTGAGGATGATCTTTTCTTTATCGGTCAGGATCACGGCCTGCAACACATTCACCAATTGGGCCAGGTTTGCCATACGGACACGGTCGCAGTTGTTGTTGAAAATATTCAGGGTCAATCCGGCGATCATGGCATCACGCATGGAATTCTGCTGGTAAAGGAAGGAGGGGTTTGTTCCGGGTTCCACATCATACCAGCCACCCCACTCATCTACGATCATGGCTACTTTTTTGTCGGGATCGTATTTATCCATCACTTCTTTATTCTTGGTCACGATCCGATCCATGCGCCAGGCTTGTTCCATGGTTTTAAAGTACTCTTCCTCGGAGAAATTGGTGGCCGATCCTTTCTTGTTCCAGTTGATCACGGAATAATGGTGAATCGACAACCCTTCAATACGACGGAGGGGCACTTCCCTCATGACGGTTTCAGTCCAGTCATAATCTTCGGAGCCGGGGCCCACGGCAATACGGAACAACCCTTCCGTATTGGAATAGCTGGTCATCAGGGTGGCGTATTTTTTGTATTCATTGACATAGTAAGCGGCGCTCATTGAACCACCACAGTCCCAGGATTCATTGCCTACACCCCAATACTTAACATTCCAGGGTTTTTCACGACCGTTTTCTTTGCGCCAGTCGGTCATTTGACTGACTCCGTTCGGATGGTTAACATAGTGAACCCAGTCAACCGCTTCCTGAACAGTGCCGCTACCCATATTAATGGCGAGATAAGGCTCGGCTCCAATACGTTCACAGAGGTCAAGAAATTCATGTGTGCCAAATCCATTGTCTTCGCGTACACCACCCCAGGAAGTATTTTCGATGGCTTTTCTTTTGTTTTTCGGGCCAACGGCATCTTTCCAATGGTAGGTATCGGCAAAACAACCACCGGGCCAGCGAAGAACTGGCACTTTTAATTTTTTCAGCGCTTCCACCACATCCAGGCGGATACCATTCTGCTGCGGGATCTTTTTTTCCTGGTCACCCACATAAACACCACCGTAAATACAACGGCCAAGATGTTCGGCAAAATGCCCGTAAATGTTGGGGTTGATCTGGTCCTTTGCCCGGCTGGGATCAAGCAGGATCCGGTTTTGCGCCTGTGTTATAAGCACAACAAACAGGGCCAATGCAAGTGTGATTGGTTTTGACATGATTGTGTTTTTACTGATTTATTTCGGTTATAAAAGGGGATGCAGGTAGTCCTTCTTTGTTGATCAGGTTTGGATTTACCGGGTTGTCTGCCCAGGCATAGCGGATATATTTTGGATCCGCAATGGTTTCATGCCAAATGATCAATGTATTGCCTTCTAATTTTGTCTTTGCCCAGACATACTTCTTATCTGCCCCGGCGATGGCAAATTCCGCGGGGGCTTCTCCGTCACGGGTGGCTAAACCAGAACCGGTATGATTAAATTCAAGGGTGACCTTGCCGTTGTTTACTACGGCCTTCTTAAACAGGGGGCCGCTATATACCAGGTCCTTTTCTCCATATACATCATGAAGGGCCCACAAAGCCAGTCTTTCACCAACATCTTTTTTATTATCGGGGTGGATATCATTCCATTCCCCAAGGTCAATCGCTACCGCCATGCCGGTTTTTTCAACAGAAAGCGTATTCCGCAGGGCTTCTCTTAACATGGCCCAGTTACTTTCCGAAGGCAGGTAATTATAGTCCATAAAGCCGGGTAACTGTACAAAGTAAAAAGGAAGGGTTCCTTGTTTCCATTGGGCACGCCAGTCGTTGATCAGGGCCTTCATCAGCGCTTCATATTCTTCCGGGCGACCGGCATTGCTTTCACCCTGGTACCAGCAAAATCCTTTAATGGTATAGGGTACAACAGGCGCTACCATGGCGTTGAATAAGGCAGTGGGTTGGTTTTGCGCATTTACCGGAGGTTGCGTCCTTGGCCCTGAGAAGGGCATGAACACAGATCCCACCTTATAGGCCCAATCACCCATAAGACTAACCGTATCCGTTCCGGAAAAAATGCAATATGGTTTATCAGGTACAAACCCGCCCTTTCCAAAATTATTCGTGACTCGTATAACAAACAGGTTCTTGCCTTCTTTTAGCAATCCTTCCGGTACTGTGTACCTTCTTTGCGGATATTGGTAGGTGGTACGTCCAACAGAACGGCCATTGATGAATAATTCATCCGCATCAACGATTCTTCCGAGGAAAACCCGGGCCGCTTTGCCGGCCATGGAAGCCGGGATGTTCACTTCCAGTCTGTACCACACAACACCATTCAGGTCTTTAATACCCTGGTCTTCCCAATAGCCTGGAATATGGATATTACGCCACCCTTTTGGGGAATAGGCCGGGTCATACCATTTTGGATTGGCTTGCAGGCCTTCGTCTGCCGGAAGTTCCGGGCGTGGCATTGCCGCATTGCTTCTCACCAGTCCGTTTACATATTGGGTATCCTTATTACGCTGGATGGTGGTCATAATAGAGGGAAGGGATTTTAGTCCTTCCTCACTGGTCCACGCTTCGATAGGCGTACCTCCAACGCTGGAATTGATGATGCCGATAGGCACTTTGTATTTTTCGTGAATCCTTTTGGCAAAAAAATAGGCTACGGCGGAGAAAGGCCGGATGGATTCCCCAACAGCAGCTTTCCAGTAAACTTCCGGCAGGCTGGTCCTGGGGCCATTCATATCCGTTAAAGTAGGGATCCAGCATTGCCGAATTTGCGGATAGTTGGCTTCCGCTATTTCCCGAGCATAGGTTACTTCATGGATGCCCAGTTGATGGACCATATTGGATTGACCGGAGCAGAACCAGACATCGCCAAAAAGGATATCCTTGAGGTCGATCCGGTTTTTGCCTTTTAGTGTGATCGCGTAAGGCCCTCCGGCCGGAGTAGGGGGAAGCATGATCTCCCAGTTACCAGATTGCGTGGTCGTGACCTTGTATTTCTTTTTATTAAACTGAAGTTCAACTTTTTCACCGGGGGATGCCCATCCCCAAACCCGTACACGGGAATCCCGCTGAAGGATCATGCTGTCTCTGATCAATGCCGGCAGTTTGATCTGTGCTACAGACGGAATGGCAAAAAACAGGCCCCAAAGAGGAAGGATAAATTTTCTCATATAGCTAATACCAACTTATTTATAAATATCATCTTTATTGATCACCTCAAAGCTGTCAAAAGAGGCTTTGTTGGTGGATGCTTCCCCATTGGAAGTGGTGTACATACTATACAGGCATCCTACAAACCCACCAGCCGTTCTGGTACTTAATTCCCGGGCATCCACCTTATCCTTTAGGATGGACCACTTTTTTCTGGAAGGACCAAAGGAAAAAGTATAGTAATCGCCTTTGGCTTCGATACGCAGGTAGATGGGTTTGTTATTTTGTCTTGTGGTAGGTGCGGAGGCAACCAACTCTTTCCCTTTCCAAAGCTCTACCACCGAAATTCCATCTTTGATGGAAAGGGCCAGGAAATAATTGGCTTTGTCATTTTGAAACAGTAGTAGTCCCGCTTTCTCTTTTTCCGATTTTGCATAGAAGAAAAGGGAAGTGATGACTTCTCCTTTCAAATGGGGCTGGTGAAAACCGATAAAGGAAGGGTTGGAGGTTTCCAAACAGGTTTCGGGTCGGGTATTCATCACCAGGTAACCGGGTTTTTCAGTTAGGCTGTACCAGGATGAGCGAGGTGTTCGCAGCAACCTGAAACGAACATTTAACTTGGGGTCGTTAAAGCCATCTTTAAACGTATAATTTCCATTAAACCGTTCCCCCTTGAGGTTTGGTGTGGCATTGATGGGGTATTGGTATTTTACGGTTTCTCCACCCAGGTCAAATTCAGGCCAGCCATTTTTCCAGGTTATGGGCGCGATAAAAGTTTCGCGACCGGTATTGTAATGATCGCCATCATAGGGGCGGCACCCCAGGAATACACCCCACCATTGCCCATCGGGACCTTCCACCAGGTCGGCATGGCCGGTTGTGGTGATCGGGTCCTTGCGGGAGGGGTCGAGGTGACGTTGGGTAAGAATGGGGTTCTTTTCATAAGACACAAAAGGGCCTTCAGGTGATTTGCTCCGGAAAACCACTTCAGAGTGATTATATTCTGTTCCACCCTCGGCACAGACAAGAAAATACCAGCCATCTTTTTTTATTAAATGGGGGCCTTCGATCCAGACAGGTTTTTTGGCCATATCTGTTCCTCCATTTACCAGGATTTTTTCTTCCCCGACTACCTTGAGATTCACCGGGTCAAATTCAAATTGACGGATTGTGCGGTGGCCATTATGAAGGGATATATTATCGGGGGGGATGCTGTTGAATACAATGTATGATTTGCCATTGTCATCAAAGAAAATGGAAGGGTCGATGCCATTAACCTGCGGAAGTTTTACTGGTTGGCTCCAGGGGCCTTTTGGATCCTTGGCGGTGATGACAAAATTTCCCAATTGGCCAACTTCGGTGCAAACGATATAGAAAGTGCCATCGTGATAGGTGATAGCCGGGGCGTAAAGACCACCTGAGATCCGGGCTTTGTCCAGGTCCAGTTGTTCGGGTCTGTCCAGGGCATAACCGATCTGTTTCCAGTTTACCAGGTCTTTGCTGTGAAAGATCGGGAGACCGGGAAAATAAGCAAAGGAAGAATTGACAATATAATAGTCATCTCCCGCGCGGCAGATACTCGGATCGGGATAAAAACCGGCGAGAATGGGGTTTGTTACAACCTGTGCCTGTGTGCTAAGGCATAGTATAGCTACCAGGAAGGTGAGGATCTTTTTTTTCATACTATTAAAATCCTTTTAGATTTCTGGCTGATTTTTTTGCTACTTCCACAACCGCGTAAAAGGCGGGTTTGGGTTGACCTTTTCTGTCAAATAACAAAGGATAGTTGGTCCGCCCACGTACCGGCCAGCCGTTCAACCAACTTTGACCATCGTGCACTCCCCAGAATGTTACCCGTTCCACTTTGTCACGGTGTTTCATGAATAGCTCAAACAGGGTTTGGTAATCCTTGGCCAGTTGTTGTTGCACGCTATCGGGCAGGCCATTGACATAAGGGTTCATGGAAGGATCATTTTGCATACGCTGCGAAATGTCGGCTCCCTGGAAATTACGGGGCAATACTTCAATGTCCAATTCGGTAAACGCCACTTTGATACCCAGGGCGGAGTATTCAAGGATGCTTTCCTCGATTTCCTTGAAGGGAACCCGGCCCAGGTGCCAGTGACCCTGGATACCGACGCCATTAATTTTAACACCGGCAGCCTGTATTTTTTTGATCAAAGCGATGCATCCGGCCCTTTTGGCGGGTTGTTCATTGTTGTAATCGTTATAGTATAGTTCTGATTTTGGAGAGGCAGCGGCAGCCAGTCTAAAGGCTTCGGTTACAAAGTCGGGCCCTAATTTCTGGAGGAAAGGGGAATTACGCATGGTACCGTCTTCATTCAGGGCTTCGTTTACCACATCCCAGGTAATCACTTTACCATCATAGCGGGAGGCCACGGTATTGATATGATTGGTGAAAAAAGTGCGGAAGGAATCCACATTCTGAATCCTGCGGGCAAACGCCGGCATCTGGCTATGCCAGATAAGGGTGTGGGCGTTGATCTGGATATTATTCTTGCTGGCATATTCCACAAGCTTATCGGCCATGGTGAAATCATACTTATCCCATTGGGGATGGACCACTTCCGCCTTCATGATATTCTCAGGTGTTGCCACATTGAATTGTTGGGTAATAAGATCTTTTGACACCGAATCTTTTTCTTCGATCTGCCAGTTGTTGAGCGCGGTGCCGATCTGGAAATCGTCTTTATACAATTTCTTTAAGGAGGGTATTCCAGAACCAGCCGTTTTTTTGGAAGAAGAACAGGAACCGGCCAATGTAAGGATGGCCAGGAGGGAAACAGAAAAGAAGGATATAATTCTCATGTTAATAATTTTATTGGGGAATTTTTGTTTCAGGTGGACCCAGGTAAGATGGTTTCAGGTTACCAGTGTCAAGCACCAGTTTTTGAAGCACAACACCCGGATCAACACGCCAGATACGGATCGTGTGTTTGCCGGGGGACGAGAGTTTGTGGCGGCTTGATTTAATGATGATGTTTTCTCCAGCCCATTTATTCCAGATACCGCGGTCACTGGTTTTATCTTCTTTGTTTAAACTGATGATTTGCGGGGCTTCGCCATCAATGGAAACGGCGTAGCGAGTGCCTTCGGGTGCATTGTGAAAATTAAGCACCGGGGAGAAATAGGCATACAGGGTTACTGAATCAGCCTTCAGGGTATAGATGTCATATTCCAGGCAAGGGGAGCCTTTGCCAGGGGTGGAGGCTGGTGAAGTCACCGGGAAACTGGTTATGGCAGAACCCGTTCTTCCAAGATCGGGGAGCACAATCCATTTAATGGTATTGGATTCTACTTTTCGCGTAAAATGATTGGCTTCGATGGAAACACCGGAAGATTCGTTTTCTGCAAACACATTGCCTTTTACAGATGCCGGAACCAGGGCCTTGCGCGATTTTATTTTTGGCCTTTCTGGAAGGATGGCGATTTGGGAGTCTTTATCCAGCGGCGACACGGCGGGCATACGCTGTACGGGAGGTTGTTGCCAGGATGTATAGCCAATATGGGTCTGGCTCATCATGTGGTTCCATTTCCCTTTGCCCAGTTGATGGTACTCGAGGGTAATCAGGGAGTCTTTTTCATAATAGACCTTTACCTTTTCAGCATATTGATTGGTAAGCGGGCTTTTTTCAGCATAGGCGTTTTTATAGAGCGCGTGGTTGTAATACATTTCGTAAAGGTTCGCGCAGGCCTTTACCGGATGGAGCACTAACTGAAAATAGGCGTCCTGGTATTCACCGGGTAATTCCTTTGCCAGGTTTTCGGCCCGGGTTCTCAGGCTGGTGTATTCTTCCACCACGCGCGGCCATTCATTATAATTAAAGGTATAGGTATTGGCATCCAGCAGTTCGGGTTTGCGCCGGCTATTGTATTTGGTATAGAGGGCGAGGATATCGGAAATTTCCCTGGAGTATTTATTGCCAAATTGGGCGCTTGACCATTTTTCCAGGAAGGGTCTTACCTGGTTCTGGTCGATCTTATCGGGGTTCCAGGCATATTCCAGGAAGAAGGAGATGGGCAGCTCCATAGGTTTGATATCACCCACATTGACGATCCAGATGTTTTTTACTCCATATTCCCAGGCCAGGTGCATTTGCTCCCAGATCCTGGGGAGGGAATTGGTATTTACCCATTTGTAGTTTCGGGGGCCGCCAACATAATCAAAATGGTAATAGATGCCATAGCCACCTTTTCTGGCCGGGCTGTTAAAGGCGGGGAGTTTTCGAAGGTTGCCCCAGTTATCATCGCAAAGCAGGAGGGTGACATCATCCGGCACTCGCATGCCATTGTCGTAATAATTTTGAACTTCCTTGTACAGGGCCCAGAGCTGGGGTGTTTCGGAAGCCGGTTTTCCGGTTACTTCCCGGATGATATCACGTTGGTCTTTCACAATACGTTCGAGCAGACTGGTTGCTGTTTCCCTTGACATGGGCATATCACCATCCCCCCGCATGCCCACACTCACGATCTTTTCATTGGTGGCCCTTTCCATCCCTTTCCGCCAAAAATCTTTTAGCCGGGTTTCGTTGCTGTCATAATTCCATTTCCCTTCTCCATACCTTCTCCACTCATCGTGCGCGCGCATAAGCGGTTCGTGATGGGAGGTGCCGATGACGACACCATATTTTTCGGCGGAGCGGATATTGAGCGAGTCATCATCATAAAAAGCGTTGCCCCACATGGCTGGCCAGAGGTAGTTGGCCTTCAGGCGAAGAATGAGTTCAAATACCTTTTCATAAAACAGGTGGTTAAAGCCCCCGAATTTCTCGCGGGTCCAACTGGAGAGGGCCGGGGCCTCATCATTAATAAATATGCCCCTGTACTTCACCCTTGGGTAGTCTTGCAGGGTAAAGTTCATGGCGATACGAAGACCGGGATTCTTTTTCACGGGGACATCGGCCCACCAATACCAGGGCGACACCCCGATGGCATTGCAAAATTCAGCGGCCCCAAAAGCGGCACCCCTTCTGTCGCTGCCAATGATGAGAATGGCATGCTGCACCCCGCGAAATGGTTTTTCGATGGTCTTTATAGTAAATGCCTCCCAGGATGAGGAAGCAAACAGGTTGGCAAGATCAGTGGGGGAGAGCAAGGAGGAGAAGAGAGGCGAAGTCCGGGTACCAATTATGATCAGGGTACCTGCGGTTTCAGGAATTTCATGTCCTATGGCTGGTCTGTTTCCGGTTACAGCCTCTATATCATTTACCAACCAGTGGGCGGCAACCGACACCAGTTCCTGCTCCCCTTCGGCAACTAAAACACGGGAATGTTCTAATCCAAATGATTGTTTGTTATCCCGGCTGACCAAGGTGTTTTGCCCTGCCAGACATAATGGATAAACGAATAGGAAGAGTAACAGTGATTCCTTCATAGCAGGCGAGTTAATTGCAATCGGTTGCCTAAAGGTCGTGAAAAATCAATTTACGACAGGCAATTTTTTTTGCTGAGTGTTCAGTTTATAGAGGGAGAGAGAATGTCCTGATCAGACATTGATCGCACCCGGGTAAGTCCTGAATTGACTGGAAATGGGCTATTTTATCCAAAAACAGCCCGCAAAACAGACAGGAGTGTGTGATTCTGTCTTTCGCAAACGCCACCATTGGCGTATAAGAAGTTAACAGAGGTTTTGGGAAACGGTTCAGGATAGATGATTTTTTGGTTCGGTAAAAAAAATTATGGCAATCGGTTGCATTTTCAAAATAATCCTCTACTTTCGTCATTGATTGCACGCTAACATCTTCGAATAACTGCTAAACTTCTGCTATATGGCAGACCGCCATATGTATAATTTAAGGGTTGCCTTACTACAAGGGTTGCCCTGGTATCCAGACGGATAGTCCCTTTATTTCCCCCCCCCCTCCTGTTGTAAACTTCTTAGTTCACTGCTAACACAAATAAATAACATGAAACACGAACTTGCTTATGAACGAACACGCAGCAACCCTGTCTGGAAAAGACTTGTATTGCTTGCCTGCTTTATGACCGCCGCCCTCGCCATTTGGGCGCAAGGAAAGGTGGTTGGTAAGGTTCTGAACGAAACTGGCGCGCCTGTGGGTGGTGCCTCTGTATCAATTAAAGGTGCCGGTACCGGTACCACTACCGACAACACCGGTAGTTTCTCCATTAACGCAAACCCAGGTACGGTCCTGGTTATTTCCTATGTTGGCTATGCCACCCAGGAAGTGACTGTCACCGGGGCCGAGGTAAGTGTGCAACTTGCCCTCGACACCCGTAGCATGGGTGAGGTAATTGTGGTGGGTTATGGTTCCCAGCGCAAACGCGACGTGACCGGATCGGTGATCTCCGTTAATGAGGCCACCCTGAAAGAAGTTCCGGCCCCCAACGTGATTAACCAACTTAAAGGCCGTGCGGCTGGTGTTTCCATTGTAAGTAATGGAGCTACACCTGGTTCACAGGGCCAGATCCGTATCCGCGGTAACCGTACACTCACTACTTCCCAGAGCGGTAGTGATGCCTTGGATGGTCCGCTGGTTGTTGTTGATGGTATCCCCTATGGTGGCCTCAACGACCTGAACCCCGATGATATCGCCAGTATTGAGATTTTGAAAGACGCCTCCGCCACAGCCATCTTTGGTTCCCGTGGTGCGGGTGGTGTTCTGCTGGTGACCACCAAAAGAGGTAAAGTGGGAAAACCCGTTATCTCTTATGACGGATATTATGGCGTGACCAATATCATGTCCAAATACAAAGTATTCAGTGGCGAAGAATATGCCCAATTCAAAACTGATGCCGCTGCCTATAACCGTACAGGTTGGCCTGGTAGCCAGTACACTTCTTCTTACCTGCTTACCCAGGCTGAGAAAGACGCCCTGGCTGCAGGTGTTAACACCGATTGGCAGGATCTTATCTACCAATCCGGTCACATGCAAAGCCATCAGTTGTCATTGCAGGGAGGTACCGAACTCACTCAATATGGTATGGGCGCCGGTTTCTTCCGGGAAGAAGGGATCATCCCCAACCAACGCTTTGACCGTTTCAACCTCCGCGCTACCCTGGATCAAAAGATCGGTAACCGGATCAAGATCGGATTTAACACCCTGAACACCTTAACTTATACCAATAACCCTGGTGGTGGTGGTGTTCCTTCAGGCCTTGTTCGTCTTACCCCCCTGGCTAGCCCCTATAACACAGATGGTACGGTAAACCTCAACCCGGCTATCGGTTCTATCGATGCAGCCGCCGTGAGCCCGCTTACATTAATCACCCGGAAAGACGCTATCCTGTCCCGCTCCAGGTCGATCCGTACATTTAATAGTGTATATGCCGAAGTAAAACTGATGGATGGTCTTCGTTACCGCTTCAATGCCGGTTTGAACTTTAGCCAGTCTCAGTTTGATGGTTATTCAGGCCCCAACACCTACGTAAATACAGCCGTGGTGCAGTCTTCTTCCAACGCGACTATTTCCAATACCGAGTTTTGGAACTACAACCTGCAACACCTGTTGTATTATAATAAGACCATTGCCGAAAAACACAAAATTGGTTTTACCGGTTTGTTTGAAGTCACAAAAGACCATTCCAAAGGGTCTAACTTCACCATCACTGGTGTACCTGCCGATTATATTGGCAACTCCAACTTTGGTCTGGCCAGTGGTACACCTGTAGCCAACCCCGGTAACCAGAGTTTCTCCGAGCAAGGACTGGTTTCCTACATGGGTCGTATCAACTACTCTTACGACGACAAGTACCTGCTGACACTCACCATGAGAAGGGATGGTTCATCTACCCTTTCTCCCGGTAACCAATACTTTAACTATCCCGCCATTGGTTTGGGTTGGAACGTTATTGATGAGAAATTCATGGAAAAACTGGATTTCTTCTCCAACCTGAAACTTCGTGGTGGCTGGGGTATCTCCGGTAACCGCAACGTAGGACCTTACTCTACATTAGGTGCCCTCTCTGCCGGTTATTACAATTTTGGTACTGCCACTGCCGGTCAGGCCCTGGCTTATACCGTAACCAGTTTGCCTGCTACCGACCTTGGTTGGCAGTCCACTTCCCAGTTTGATATCGGTTTGGAATTTGGTTTATTCGATAACCGTATTACTGGTTCCGTTGACTATTATCACCAGAAGACAAAAGATATCCTCCTTTCCGTTCCCCTTCCTCCATCTAATGGAGCTGGATCTACCCTCAAGAACCTGGGTAGGACAGAAGGCAGAGGGGTAGAGGTATCCCTGACCGTGGAGCCTATTCGTAATAAGAATGGCTTTAACTGGAGCGCTGACATCACTTACTTCTTCAACCGTGAAAAGATCACCCAATTGACCACTCCGGCTGAATTGCAAAATATCGCCGCTGGTTGGTTTGTAGGACAACCCCTTACCGTGATCTATGATTTCAATAAACTGGGTATCTGGCAACTGGATGATTCTGTAAAAGGATTGATCGCCGCTCAGTTGGCTCCGGTACAGTATCCTGGTCAAATTCGCGTCGAAGATGTGAACGGCGACAACCGTATCACACCGGCCGACCGTAAGATCCTGGGTAACTTCCAGCCGAAATGGGAAGGTGGCCTCACCAACCGTTTCTCTTATGGTGACTTTGACCTTTCCGTGGTTGTTTACGCCCGCATGGGTATGAAAGTGCTGGTTCCCTACCTCACTGCTGATGGTGGTGGCGCCGGTTTCCCCTTCTTTATGCAAAGCCGCGTAAACCAGATCAAGGTTGACTACTGGACCAGAAACAACCCAACCAATGCTTTCCCGGCCCCTGATGCAGGTACCGACCGTTTCCTTTATGGTTCTACCTTAGGATATATGGATGGTTCCTTTATCAAATGCCGCAGCATCAACTTTGGATACAGGGTTCCTGCCCGCCTGTTGAAGAAAACAGGTATCACCAGTGCCCGTGTATATGTAAACGCCACAAACCCCTTTATCATCTACTCTCCGTTTGTACGGGATGGTTTTGGTCCTGACCCCGAGGGTAATGGTTATGGCGGTTCGGTTACACCAACCGGTGCAGGCGATATAAGCACACCCAACCGTCAGGTGAGTGTGAACCTGAATAACCCGCCTGTTCGTCAGTTCACTTTTGGCGTAAACCTTAAATTCTAAACTATTCAATCGTTCGATATGAAATACATTAAATATGCAATAGCGATCGCTGCGATAGTTGTCACCAGCACGGGCTGTAAAAAACTCCTGGAAGAGAAACCTCAATCCCAGGTTGTGCCATCCTTCTTCAATAGCCCCGCCGGGGTATTGGGAGGTATCGCTGGTGTGTACAATGACCTTCGCGGCCAATGGGGTACCGAGGGCTTTACCAACGAAATGCAGGCCGGTACCGATGAGTTTATCCTTGGTGCCAGTGGAAGCGCCCCTATTTCCACTTATAATGGACTTAATGCCTCCAATTTTGGAGCAGCATGGGGTATCGCTTTCCAGGATATCAATACCCTGAATGGTGTATTGAAATATGGTCAAACCATCGATTTACCAGATGCTACCCGGAAACAATACCTGGCCCAGGCCAAGTTCCTTCGCGGGTTCTGGTATTTCTACCTGGTTCAAACTTTTGGAGATGTTCCCCTTCATACGGAATTTATCGAAGTGCCTTCTCAATCTGCTTCCCGCCAGCCGGTGGCTCAGATCTATGACCTGATCCTTGCCGATCTTACCGCGGCGGCTACAGATCTTCCGGACAAGCCTACAGCTCCATTCTTAGGAAAAGCAGCTACCAAACCCGTTGCCCAGTTCCTGCTGGCCAAAGCCTACCTCACCCGTGGGTGGCTGACCAATAACAACGCCGATTTTGTACAAGCCAGTACCATCTGCTCCACCATCATTGCCAACAAAGTAGCCTACGGGCTTGACCTCTGGCAGGATTATGGTGATGCTTTTGTTCCCGCCAACGACTATGGCAAAGAAACCATGTTTGTAAGCGATCATAGCATGGACCCCAAATACGGTTATTACACAGTGGGTGGTGGCGCCAGTGGTGGAGCCGCACAGAACCTCTCCCCCTGGTTTACCAATTTCAACTATCCCAACTGGGGGATCAACTCGTATAAAAATGGCGCCGGCGTGCTGATCAATAGTGGAACCACTACTATGATCCGTGACTCTTATTATGGTCGCCCGTATGTACGTATGCGCCCCAACAGTTATTTCTGGACCACCGGTCCCAATGCCGGACAGAACTATTTCCTGAACAGGGCATTTACCAACCGCAGCAATGATTCCCGGTTTGCAAATTCATTCTATACAGTGTATATCGCCAATAAAGCCACTACCAATACGGCCGCCGCTGCCAACAACAGCCGTGGTATCGATTATACACTGGCAGTTGGTGATACGGCCATCTGGCTTCCTGATTTTGAAGTAACAGGCGCTCCCCAGTTTGATGGTGCCCGTCCTTTCAAAGGAACTATTGCCCCTCCCAGTCTGTGGTCAAATACCATTTTCCCCGCTTTGAAAAAATTCATGGACCCCAGCCGTGGTTCCAACTTCAACGACCCCTCTACACGTCCCTGTGTATTGTATCGTTTCTCTGAAGTGTACCTGGTAGCCGCTGAAGCCTATTTCAAAGCCGGAGATAATGTAAATGCCGCCGCCATGTTGAATGTGATCCGTCAGCGCGCCGCCTTCAGGAAAACCAATACCTCCGGGCAAAATGCCGCTGCTGCCGCCGCCATGACCATCCAGCCTTCCGATGTAACCATCGACTTCATCCTCGATGAACGCAGCCGTGAATTGTTTGGAGAATGGCAAAGATGGCATGACCTCGTTCGTACCAAATCACTGGTTCGTCGTATCAAGGAGTGGAACCCCGAAGCAGGTCCCTATATCCAGGATTTCCATGCGCTCCGTCCCATTCCTCAAAGCCAGATCGATCGCGTTACAGAAGGCCCCGCCTTCCCGCAAAATCCTGGCTATTGATAGGATTGCAAATTTGATTTCCTAATTTCAAGGGACAGGTAGTTTACCTGTCCCTTATTTTAAAAGCCCTCCCAACTTTTCTTTATCATGGATGAACAGTATGTCATTGGAGTCGATTACGGAACGGATTCAGTCAGGGCCGTTCTTCTGGATACCAGAAACGGGGCCGAAATCACTTCTTCCGTTTTTTACTACCCCCGTTGGAAAAAAGGCCTGTATTGTGTTCCTGCTCAAAATCAGTTTCGCCAGCATCCCCTTGATTATGTGGAAGGGCTTGAACAAACCATCCGGGAGTGTCTTTCTGCTGCCGGCCCGGCTGTAGCCAAAAAAGTAATTGGCATCTCGGTGGATACCACCGGTTCCACACCGGTAGTGACCAATAAACAAGGCGTACCATTGGCCTTGTTACCAGGTTTTGAAGAAAATCCCAACGCGATGTTTGTGTTGTGGAAAGACCATACCTCGGTCAAAGAAGCAGCCGAGATCAATGCCGCTGCCACACGCTTTCCGGTGAATTACCTGCAATATGTTGGAGGTATTTATTCCTCTGAATGGTTTTGGGCCAAATGGCTCCACCTCCTTCGGCAGGATGATGCCATCCGCAAGGAGGGTTTTTCCCTGGTTGAGCATTGCGACTGGGTGCCCTTCCTGCTCACCGGTGGAAAGGATGTATCCTCCATGAAACGCAGTGTGTGTGCCGCCGGGCATAAAGCCCTGTGGGCAACCGAATGGGATGGGTTACCCCCCAATGAATTTTTTGTGTCCATCGACCCGCTGCTGGATGGGTGCCGTGACCGTTTATTTCGCGAAACTTATTCCTCTGATCTTCCGGCCGGGACCCTCTCCAAGGAATGGTCAACCAAACTTGGACTGCCTGAAACAGTGGTGGTAGGTGTTGGCGCTTTTGATGCCCATATGGGAGCCGTTGGCGGACAAATAGAACCTTACTACCTGAGCCGGGTAATGGGCACTTCTACCTGTGATATGCTGGTTGCCCCCAAAGAAGAAGTGAGTGATGTGCTGGTAAAAGGGATCTGCGGCCAGGTGACCGGTTCCATTATTCCCGGTATGATGGGAATGGAAGCCGGACAGTCGGCCTTTGGTGACCTCTATGCCTGGTTTAGCAAACTCGTAAACCGGCCAATTGATGAAATGAGCAGGGAAGCGGCTGAACTCCCGCTTCGCGAAGAGGATGTACTGGCCCTTGACTGGATCAATGGCCGGCGTACACCCGATGCCGACCAGGAATTAAAAGCCGCGCTGATTGGATTGAACCTGGGTACCACCACCACGGATATTTTCCGGGCCCTGGTGGAAGCCAGTTGCTTTGGCGCCCGGGCAATCGTAGAAAGGTTTCAACAGGAATCAGTACCTGTTAAAGGCCTTATCGGCTTAGGCGGGGTGGCGAAAAAATCGCCATATGTCATGCAAACCCTGGCCAATATAACAGGAATGCCTATCCGCATTCACCAGAGTGAACAAACCTGTGCCGCTGGTGCAGGCATGTTTGCCGCGGTGGCCGCGGGTGCGTATCCCTCTGTGGAAGAAGCCATGAAGAAAATGGGACAGGGATTTGAAAAAACATATACCCCTGACCCCTCAGTGGCGGCCCATTACCAGAAACGATATCAACGGTATAAAGAACTGGGGGCTTTTACCCAGTCTGTAAAACCTAAAAAGTACACCGACCCCTATAAGAGGATCCGTGAAGAAGCCTACGAGGCCAATCTCCAATTGCCCCAGTCTGGATTGGTAGTCGCCACATTTGGCAATGTCAGCGCGGCAGACCAGGCCAAAGCCGTTTTTGCTATCAAACCCAGTGGGGTGCCTTATGAAGAGCTAAGTCCGGAGAAAATGGTGATCGTGGATTTTGAAGGGAAAATCGTGGACGGACGTTTGCGTCCCTCCTCCGATACCCTCACTCATGCGGTATTGTATAAACACTGGAAGGAATTAGGAGGCATCTGTCATACCCATTCAACCTTTGCTACTTCCTGGGCCCAGTCACTGCGCGATATTCCCCTGTTTGGCACCACTCATGCCGATCATTGTACCTCACCCATTCCCTGCGCGCCACCCATGCGTGATGAACTGATAAAAGGAAATTATGAGCTGGCCACTGGTTTTCAAATCATGGAATGTTTGAAAGACAAAGGGCTTAGCCACCTGGATATGCCAATGATCCTGGTTGGAAACCATGCCCCCTTTACCTGGGGTAAGGATGCCGCCAAGGCTGTGTATCATTCGGTAGTGCTGGAGCAGATAGCCCGCATGGCCCTGCTAACTTTACAAATCGACCCCAAGGCCCTTCCCATGAAAGAGGCATTGATCAGAAAGCATTTTGACCGCAAACACGGCAAAGACGCCTATTATGGACAGTAAACAATCATTTTTATGTATAAAATTATCTTGTCAATCATGACCTTATCCCTTCTTGCCTGTGACCCTGCCAAAGTGGGGCGCAAGCCTGTGTCCGAAAAGGACTTTGGTGAATTTGAAGGAAAAAAAGTTACTGAGTACACCGTGGAGAATGAAGCGGGTATGCAGTTAAGCGTGATCAATTATGGCGGAGCCATTACGCATTTGATTCTCCCCGATTCTGCGGGAAAACCGGTGGATGTAGTGGCTGGTTATGCCAACCTGGAGGGCTATCTCCAACGTGGCAATCCCTATTTTGGCGCGCTCATTGGTCGCTATGGCAACCGGATCGGCGGGGCGAGCTTTACCCTTAATGGTAAAACCTATCAATTACCGGCCAATAACAACGGAAACTCACTTCATGGCGGGGTGAAGGGGTATGATAAAGTTTATTGGGCTATTGAAAAATTGGCCGGGGACAGCAGCCTCAAACTTACCTATACCAGCCCCGATGGTGAAATGGGTTATCCCGGCAACCTGAAACTGGAAGTGGTTTATACCCTTACCCAGAACAACGCGTTGCGTATCGACTATACCGCCACCACCGATGCTGAAACACCGGTAAACCTCACCCAGCATAGTTATTTCAATTTATCCGGAGGCAGCGACAGCACAATTCTTGACCACGAATTGCAAATTCTGGCAGACGCTTACACACCGGTGGATTCAAACCTGATTCCATTGGGTACGGTGGAACCTGTTCCGGCCATTATGGATTTTCGCCAGCAAAAAAGAATTGGAAAGGATATTGATTCCGTTGCCGGAGGATACGACCATAACTGGGTGCTGAATAATAATAACGGAAGCCTCGCCAAAGTGGCTTACCTCTATCATCCGGCTTCGGGGAGAGGTATGGAAGTATGGACAACCGAACCGGGACTGCAATTTTATTCCGGTAATTTCCTGGATGGCACATTAACCAATACCCGGAATGGCGTGAAGTATGTTAAGCATGCGGCCCTTTGTCTGGAAACCCAGCATTTTCCCAATAGTCCCAATGTGCCGGCCTTTCCTTCAACCATCCTTAAGCCTGGAACTGAATATAAACAAACGACCATCTATCAATTCATACAAACAAAATGAGCAAAACATTTAAAGGATTAGAACTCTGGTTTATTACCGGAAGCCAGCATTTATATGGCGAAGAGACCCTGAAAAAAGTGGCCAGTCATTCCGAGGCCATGGTGAAGTTTTGGAATGAAGCGGTAGGCATTTCGGTACAGGTAGTGTATAAACCGGTAGTTAAGTCGCCGGAAGAAGTGTACCAGGTTTGCCTGGAAGCCAATGCCAAAGCCAATTGCATAGGCGTGATGTGTTGGATGCATACCTTTTCCCCGGCGAAGATGTGGATCAACGGACTGAAAGTATTGCAAAAACCGCTGCTGCACCTTCATACACAATTCAACCGGGAAATACCCTGGGGGGATATTGATATGGATTTTATGAACCTAAACCAATCGGCACATGGAGACCGGGAGTTTGGGTTTATCATGAGCCGCATGCGGAAAGACCGAAAAGTGGTGGTAGGGTTTTGGCAGGATGCCCATGTGTTGAGCCAGGTAGATACCTGGGTACGCGCCGCCGCCGGTTGGCATGATTGGCAGGGGGCAAAATTTGTCCGCTTTGGTGACAATATGCGCTATGTAGCCGTAACCGAAGGGGATAAGGTGGAAGCGGAGTTGAAATTTGGTTATTCGGTCAACACCTATGGGGTTGGCGATCTGGTGAAAGTGGTTGATCAGGTCACCGAAAAAGAGATCGATGCCTTATGCGCCATTTATGAGAAAGAGTACAAAATTCCCGAAAGCGGGATCAACAATTCCATCCGGGAAGCGGCGAAGATTGAAATAGGGTTGAGACGATTTCTGGAACAGGGTGGGTTCAAAGGGTTTACAACAACCTTTGAGGACCTGCATGGATTGAAACAACTTCCCGGATTGGCGGTACAGCGACTGATGCAGGAAGGATATGGGTTTGCCGCGGAAGGAGACTGGAAGACAGCCGCCCTTGTACGCCTGATGAAAGTAATGGCCACCGGTCTTGAAGGCGGTAACTCATTCATGGAGGATTATACCTACCATTTCCCGCAGGGGAGTGGCCAATCACTGGTACTTGGCGCGCATATGTTGGAAATCTGTCCCTCTATTGCCGAAGGCAAACCTTCGCTGGAAGTCCATCCCCTTGGAATAGGCGGAAAGGAAGATCCGGCCCGGTTGGTATTTCATGCCGTAGGCGGGCAGGCCCTCAATGCTTCTATTGTGGATATGGGGAACAGGTTCCGTTTACTGGTCAATGAAGTGCGGGCGGTAACCCCCATTCATAGTCTGCCCAAGTTACCCGTGGCCCGCGTATTGTGGGAACCACAACCGGATATGGCCACCGGCTGCGCAGGATGGATATTGGCAGGTGGAGCCCACCACACTTGTTATAGCCAGAACCTGACCACGGCGCATTTGGAAGACCTGGCCTTGATCAGTGGACTTGAACTGGTGTATATCGGTCAGGGGACAACGATACGGGATTTAAGAAATGAACTCCGCTGGAATGAGGTAGCTTTTGCAGGTAGTTAAAACAAAGTATCACCCAATCTGGTAAAATCGGGCGCCAGCCCGATCACCCGCTTATACCGGGCAAACTCTTTGGGAGTGTGCCCGGTAGTAAGCACAAGGGAGTGCATACCCGCCGCTTCGGCTGCTTCTACGCCGCGGGGGGAATCTTCAAACACGAGGCAATCCTGGGGGGCCACCCCGAGTAATTCGGCGCATCGCAGCCAAGTCTCCGGATGTGGTTTGCTTTGACTCACATCGTCGGCGCTAACCAGGGCTTTGAAATAGGGGCGGAGACTGAGGCGGTCCAGCACAAAATCAATATTGAACATGATGGCGGCGGAGCCAATGGCCATAGAGACCTGGTTGGCATTGGCGCGATCCAGAAAATCTTTTAATCCAGGTAACAATACCGGGGTGTAAAGGGATTGATATTCTTTTTCTTTTTCCAGGCTCATTCTGTCTTTTTCTGCATAGGTAAAACGACCCGGAAAGGTCCGTTCCAGCAGTTCATGGTTCTTGCCATAGCATTCCTCTTTCATTTGGGCCAGGGAGATATTGGCCCCCAGGCTATTCAGGATCCGGTGCCAGGCCCGGATATGATAGTCCATATCATCGATCATGGTGCCATTCAAGTCAAACAGAAAGGCGTTGAATTTCATGTTGCAATGTTAAGAAGCGGGGTTCATTTTTTGTCAGAAATAATTGATAATAAATTCCCTAAGTTTGGTCCACCTAAATCAACCTGCTATGGTACAATTGGACTGGATCATTGTCACCCTTTATTTTCTTGTTGTTTCAGTGTATGGATATTGGATTTACCGCCGCAAGAAGGCCCTGGAAGCCAGTTCGGCGGATTTCTTTTTGGCAGAGGGTTCGCTTACCTGGTGGGCGATAGGGGCCTCCCTGATCGCGTCAAATATTTCGGCGGAGCAGATGACCGGGATGACGGGTTCCGCCTTTTCGCTTGGCTTGGCCATTTCTTCCTATGAATGGATGGCGGCGCTGACCCTGATCGTGGTGGCGGTTTTCTTCATGCCTGTTTATCTGAAGAACAAGATATTCACCATGCCGCAGTTCCTCAACCAGCGGTATAATGGTAAGGTAGCCATGATCATGGCGGTGTTCTGGTTGTTATTGTATATCGTAGTCAATCTATTATCGATCCTCTACCTTGGAGCGGTAGCTATTTCAGGGATCACGGGCTGGAATTTTACGCTTTGTGTATTGATATTGGCCTTGTTCTCGGTTTTCATTGCCCTAGGGGGGATGAAAGTTGTGGGGTACACATCGGCCATTCAGGTCTTTTTCCTTGTTTTGAGCGGGTTTATTGCCCTTTATATAACGATGGACATGATCGGTGGTGATGAAGGGATTGCCAAAGGGTTTACCACCCTGCGATCGGAGGCTTCAGACCATTTTCACATGGTGTTCTCCAAAGAAAGCCCCTTTTATGCCGATCTGCCGGGAATGAGTGTATTGATCGGGGGGATGTGGATTGCCAACCTGAATTATTGGGGTTGTAACCAGTACATCACCCAGCGGGCATTGGGGGCCAGCCTCCCCACGGCGCGCAAGGGGATCCTCTTTGCCGCCTTCCTGAAAATGCTGATGCCTATCATTATTGTTGTGCCGGGTATAGCCATTTATCACATGTACCAGAACAATGTGCTGGATCATTCGCTGATTGATATAAGCAAGGGGGGACAAGTGGTAGCGGATAGTAATAAGGCCTATTCGGCCCTGCTAACCTTATTACCGGTAGGCGTGAAGGGGGTAACGGTGGCAGCTTTTGCCGCCACGGTGATCGCCTCCCTGGCCGCCAAGGTAAACAGTATCAGCACCATTTTTACCCTGGATATTTATAAAAAAGTATATGAGAAAGATGCATCAGAGAAGAAACTGGTATATATAGGAAAAGTGGCGATCGTGCTTTCCACCATTATTGGTATCCTGTTGACGCTTGGACTTGGCGATGTATTGTTGGGAGAAGGGAAACAAGGCTTCCAGTATATTCAGGAATATACAGGTTTTGTATCACCGGGTATTTTCGCGATGTTTCTGCTTGGGTTCTTCTGGAAAAAATCGACCTCCAATGCGGCGCTATTTGCCACGATTGGCGGGTTTATATTCTCTGTGATCCTTAAGTTTCTGCCTGATATGGTAGATCTTTCGCCCTTGTACAGCATAGGTTTTGCAGTGCCCGATGCCGAGGGACTGTATGTGATACCCTTCCTTGATCGCATGGCCATTGTGTTTATACTTTGTGTGATCGGAATGATCGTCATTAGCCTGTATGAGAATAAAAAAGGAGTGGTGCCACAAGGGTTGGAAGTGGATGCGAAGATGTTCAAAACTTCCACAGGGTTCGCTGTAGGCGCACTCATTATTATCGGGTTGCTGGTAGCCTTGTACACCGTTTTTTGGTAAACGGCAGCACAGGTTTAACATCTTTTTGACAGAAATAAGTTTGTACAACACAGGTAAACATTAGTGTACTTTTTGCTTGTCTTCATGTACAAACAAAGAGCAGCGTTTTTTAATCATGGTATTTTGTGCCATGATTTCTCCTGTATATTTTGATAATGCAGCAACCACCCAGGTAGCCCCGGAGGTACTTGAGGCCATGCTGCCTTATTTGGGAAATCATTTTGGCAATCCTTCCTCATTGTATGGAAAGGGGAGGGAAGCCAGAAGGGCCATTGAAAGGGCCCGGCGATCGGTGGCCCAGCATTTTTCTTTAGGCCCATCTTCTGTCATTTTTACCAGTGGGGGTACGGAAAGCAATAATGCGGCCATGCAGGCGGCCATATATGGGCTGGGCTGTCAGCATATCATCACCTCACCCATTGAGCATGCTTCGGTATTGAGGGCTGTTGAGTTTCAATCTGAGGCCCGGGGCATACCCGTATCGTATGTCAGGCTTTTGCCAGACGGTCATATTGATCTTGACCACCTTGGGGAGTTGCTGGGTCAAATAAAGGAGAAATGCCTGGTTAGCTTAATGCATGCCAATAACGAAACAGGGAATATTACTGACCTCCGGGCAGTAGGCTCGCTCTGTCGTGACTTTGGGGCAATTTTTCATAGTGATTGTGTTCTGACCATTGGTCATTTTCCCATTGAT
>JAYRZH010000035.1:0-26270 GCA_041916555.1 Chitinophagaceae bacterium
TGGCCATGATAACCCGTTCATCGGTGGTGACACAATAACGGGAAGGGCGAAGACCATTTCGGTCCAGGGTGGCACCAATGATCTTTCCATCGGTAAACGAAATGGAAGCCGGGCCATCCCAGGGTTCCATCATGGAAGCGTGATATTCGTAAAATGCTTTTCGTACCGGGTCCATATCCTCATTACCATCCCAGGCCTCGGGGATCAGCATCATCATAACATGCGGGAGGGAGCGACCTGTCATGGTCAACAATTCGATCATATTATCCAAACAGGCGCTGTCTGATTGGTTATTCGAAACAATCGGTAGCAGCATATCCATTTCCTCCTGGGTAAAATAACGGGAGGCAAAGCTATGTTCACTGGAGCGCAACCAGTTTAGGTTTCCCTGGAGGGTATTGATCTCTCCATTATGCGCGATAAAGCGGAAGGGTTGTGCCAGTCGCCAGGAAGGGAAGGTATTGGTGGCAAAACGGGAGTGCACCAATCCAAAGGCGCTGACCAGGCGCTTATTGCTCAGGTCGGGGAAATACTGGCGAACCTGGTGGCTCGTCAGTTGCCCTTTATACACCACAATCTTATAAGAAAGCGAAGCTACATAGAACCCGATCTCATCCTTTTTTACTGAATTGTTGACGAGGTGAGTGGCATACTTTCTTAAGACAAATAGTTTTCTTTCAAAATCATCGGGGTTGGTGATATGATCAGGCGCGGCGATAAATACCTGTTCAATGACAGGTTCTACATGAAGCGCGCTGGGACCAATACCGGCCGGGTTAACCGGCACTTTGCGATAGGTGATAATTTCCAGCCCGAGTTTTTCAGTAGCGCTGTTAAAGATCTCGCGGCATTCTTCCCTTAACCTGATTTCCTTGGGAAAGAAGATCATGCCTACCCCATACTTACCAAAGGGAGGCAGATGGGCACCAAGTTTGACACATTCATCAAAAAAGAACTCGTGTGGGGTTTGGATCATGATCCCGGCCCCATCGCCGGTGTTCTCTTCACATCCACAGGCACCACGGTGCTCCATGTTCTCGAGAATGGTAAGCGCGTCTGACACATTCTTGTGTGATTTGTTCCCTTTGATATTGGCGACAAATCCAATACCACAGGCATCGCGCTCAAAGGAAGGATCGTAAAGTCCCTGTACACTGCTCATCGTAGCACTCGATTATTGATTATTAATGATTGATTTTTTTCGCTATGGCAGCAATGGAAAATAGCCAAAAAATCAACTAACGACTGTTTAAAAATCCGTTCTTCTTACCAACAGTTGTTCCACATCAAACCAGATAGCCAAACAGGTTGTCATTCTTATTCAACTCCGTATAGTTGATCTGGTATTTTTTCATATTGGCGAGCAGGGTATCATAGTCTTCCCGGTTGCGCAATTCAACGCCAACCAGGGCGGGTCCGGTCTCTTTATTGTGTTTTTGCATGTACTCAAACCGGGTGATATCATCTCCGGGGCCGAGTACATGGTTGACAAATTCTTTCAGGGCGCCGGGTCGTTGGGCAAACCGGATCAGGAAATAATGCTTAAGTCCTTCGTATTGCAGGCTTCTTTCCTTGATCTCCTGCATGCGATCGATATCGTTGTTGCTCCCGCTGATGACGCAAACGATGTTTTTCCCTTTGATCTCTCCGGCAAATTCATCAAGGGCCGCTACGCTCAGGGCGCCGGCCGGTTCCACCACGATCGCGTCTTCATTGTAAAGTTTCAGGATGGTGGAACAGATCTTTCCTTCGGCTACCAGTCGCATATCGGAAAGCACTTCCCGGCAAAGCGGAAAGGTCACTTCTCCTACCCTCTTCACTGCCGCACCATCCACAAAACTGTCGATGGTATCCAGGGTGACGGGATGACCGGCCTCCAGGGCTTTCAGCATGGATGGCGCGCCTTCCGGCTCCAATCCTATGATGCGGGTTTGGGGAGAATACAATTTAAAATAGCTGCCCACCCCGGCACAAAGACCACCACCGCCAATTGGCATAAACAAATAATCAACAGCAGAAAGGTCTTCGAGTATTTCCTGACCAACCGTGGCCTGTCCTTCAATAATTCTCAGGTCATCAAACGGAGGTATATATGTCATCCCATTCTCCTGGGTGAATTGTTTGGCCGCTACGGCACAATCATCATAGGTATCCCCCACCAGGCGCACTTCAATATTCTCTTCGCCGTGCATCTTGGTCTGCTTGACTTTTTGGTTGGGGGTAATAATGGGCATGAAAACAACGCCTTTTATGCCCAGGGCTTTGCAGGAATAGGCAAAACCCTGAGCATGGTTGCCCGCGCTGGCGCAAACAACCCCTTTGGCTAATTGATCAGCAGGCAGGCTGCTGATCATGTTGTAGGCCCCCCGGAGTTTATAGGATCGAACCACTTGCAGGTCTTCCCGTTTCAGGTAAACATTGCAGCCATACCGTTTTGACAGGTTGGCATTGCGTTGCAAAGGGGTATGGGCTACCACCTTGCGCAATTGCAGGGAAGCCTTGTGAAAATCCAGGGGTATTTCGGCGATGTTATTATTCATGTCGGGTTTTCAATCTGTTCTTAGGAAACCGCTTCGGCCTCTTTTACTTTTTGGTTTTCGGGACGAAGAGAGCGCACGGTCTTACCAGCCTGCCACATTTCGCTTTCCCGCAATTCCTTTAATTCCTGTTCCAGCTTTTCGCGGTAATCAGGTTGTGAGTTGGAATCAATGGAGCGCTGGGATTCTTTTCCTGCAGCTACACTCTCATACAATTCTTTAAACACAGGAGCGGTGGCATCCCTGAACTTTTTCCACCAGTCAAGCGCTCCGCGTTGGGCAGTCGTGGAGCAGTTGGCATACATCCAGTCCATTCCGTTTTCTGCCACCAGGGGCATGAGTGATTGTGTCAGTTCTTCCACGGTTTCATTAAATGCTTCGGAAGGGGTATGTCCTTTATCGCGCAGCACCTGGTATTGTGCGGCAAAAATGCCCTGGATGGCTCCCATCAGGGTTCCGCGCTCACCAGTCAGGTCGCTGTACACTTCTTTGCGGAAGTCTGTTTCAAACAGGTAACCGCTACCCACCGCGATACCAAGGGCGATAACACGTTCCCAGGCCTTTCCGGTAGCATCCTGGTATATGGCATAACTGGAGTTCAATCCGCGTCCCTGTAAAAACATCCGGCGAAGCGAGGTACCACTCCCTTTGGGTGCAACCAGAAATACATCCACATCCTTGGGGGGCACAATGCCAGTTTGCTCGTTGAATGTAACCCCAAAGCCATGGGAGAAATACAGGGCTTTTCCGGCTGTCAGGTATTTTTTAACAGTAGGCCACAATTCGATCTGGGCCGCGTCGCTCAGCAGGTAGCATATAATCGTACCCCGTTGAAGGGCTTCTTCAATTTCAAAAAGGGTTTCTCCGGGTACAAAACCATCTTTAACTGCTTTGTCCCAGGTCTTTGAATTCTTGCGTTGGCCAATGATCACATTGATGCCATTATCCCGCTGGTTCAGCGCTTGTCCAGGTCCTTGCACCCCATAACCGATCACCGCTACGGTTTCATTCTTTAATACTTCCTGCGCCTTCGCGAGGGGGAATTCTTCACGGGTTACCACGTTCTCGAGTACGCCGCCGAAGTTTAGTTGTGCCATATTTGTTGGTTTTTTTTGTTTTAGATTATTTAATTATTGCTAAATGCTATTCGCTTTTTGTATGCATTACATGGTGAATACTTCTTCATTTCTATCCAGATACTCATTCTCCACCACCTGTTCGCTGGGCTCACGGTATTCAAATTCCTTGAGTTTGTTGTGGAAGCCATCACTGGCTTTGATGATGGCCACCCGCGCGCTGCGGACAAATTCAATTAAGCCGTAGGGTTCGAGTACCTTGATCAGTTTATCGGTTTCCTCTCGGTGACCAGCCACTTCAAAAACCGTATAGTCTTTGCGGATAACCACGGCCTTGGCCCCGTATTCACGCAGCAGTCTCTCCACTTTTACTTCTTCAGCTATCACTTCTGTGGGCACTTTATAAAGCGCGAGTTCCTGCCATACGATCTCATCATTGGTATTGTAATAGGCCTTTAATACTTCCACCTGTTTTTCGATTTGGCGGCAAAGTTTGCGAACCACTTCCTCTGTTTCATTGATCACAATGGTGAAGCGGTGAACGGAATCCACTTCACTGGGGGAAGTGTTCAAACTTTCCACATTGATCTTCCGGCGCGAAAAAATGATCGCGATACGGTTGAGAAGCCCTACCTGGTTCTCAGTATAAACGGTGATGGTATATTCCTGTTTGTTCATTTTCTGATTTTTTATATCTCGCCGCATCCGCGGCGGGAAAGATTATTTATACCCTTACACTTCTTCTTTTGATAAGACGATCTCCGCCACACCCCTGCCCTGGGGAACCATGGGGAATACATTGTTTTCCTTGCCAACCATCACTTCCAGCAAATAGCTTCCATCGTGACTAAGCATATCTTTTAAGCCTTGTGTCAGATCCGCGCGTTTGCTGATGGATTTGCCATCAATGCCAAAACCTTTCGCTACCTGAACAAAATCGGGGCTTTGGATATCGACAAAGGAGTAGCGTTTATCATGGAATAGTTGCTGCCATTGCCGCACCATGCCGAGGTAATTATTATTCAGGATGATGATCTTTACATGGGGCTTGAATTGCATGATGGTACCCAGTTCCTGAATCGTCATCTGAAACCCGCCATCCCCAATGATGGCTACGGTGGTCCGATCGGGTGCCCCATAGGCGGCACCAATGGCGGCGGGCAAGGCAAAACCCATTGTGCCCAATCCCCCGCTGGTGATATTGCTTCTCGACTGATTTATATTCGCATAGCGACAGGCCACCATCTGGTGCTGGCCAACATCGGTGACAATGATCGCGTCGCCTTTGGTTAATTGGTTGAGCTGGTCGATTACTTCCCCCATGCTCATCACCTCGCCAGTGGGGTTTAATTCCGGACGAATTACTTTCTGTTCTTCCTTATCCCGGAATTCATGAAAACGCTGTACCCATTGGGGATAGAGTTTTTTCTCCACCAGTTCAGTCAGCAGGGGCAGTGTCTCTTTGCAATCGCCCCATACGGGCACGGTTGACTTAACATTCTTGTCGATCTCGGCAGGGTCAATATCAAGATGGATCACTTTTGCCTGTTTGGCATATTTATCCAAACGTCCGGTGACGCGGTCATCAAAGCGCATTCCAACCGCTATCAACACATCACATTCATTGGTTAGCACGTTAGGGCCATAATTGCCGTGCATACCCAGCATGCCCATGGCCAGCGGGTGACTGGTGGGAATAGCCCCCATACCCATGATGGTCCAGGCGGCCGGGATTCCGGATTTTTCAATAAAGCGCCTGAATTCATTCTCGGCCTTTCCCAGGATAACCCCTTGTCCGAAAATGATAAAAGGGCGTTCCGCCGCATTGATCAGTTTGGCCGCTTCTTCCACATATTTTTTCCTGACGATGGGTTTGGGGCGGTAGCTGCGGACATGCTCACATTTAGTGTAACCTTCAAAGTCAAATTCCTGTAACTGGGCGTTCTTGGTGATATCAATCAATACCGGTCCGGGTCTTCCGCTACGGGCTATATAATAGGCCTTCGCCAATACACTGGGTATCTCACTGGCATCCGTTACCTGGTAGTTCCATTTGGTGACCGGGGTCGTGATGTTGATCACATCGGTTTCCTGAAAGGCATCTGTTCCCAACAGGTGGGCAAATACCTGACCCGTGATACAGACCACTGGTGTGCTATCGATCATGGCATCGGCCAGACCGGTAACCAGGTTGGTAGCACCCGGGCCACTGGTGGCAAACACGGTTCCCACTTTTCCACTGGCACGGGCAAATCCCTGCGCCGCATGGATGGCACCCTGCTCGTGTCTTACCAGGATATGGGTCAATTTATCATGGTAATCATACAACGCGTCATAGATCGGCATGATAGCGCCACCGGGGTAGCCAAATACGGTGGTGACTTGCTCCGCAACCAATGAGCGCATGACTGCTTCGCTTCCAGATATCCTTTCCGTGGCGATGGTGGCGGCCGATCCTTTTTCTTTGGTGAGCGTTTCCATATAAATAGTTTAAGCTTTTCTAAAATAAATCAGCATATCGGTGGATGACAATTCGGTAAAACCAACCTGCCTGAGCAGGGTCACCAATTGCCCCCGGTGAAAAGTGGAATGATTGAAAATATGGGAAAAGGCTGCGTGATAGGGCAATTCATTCCATTCGCCATTCAGGCGACGGAGCCTTAAGTTTTGTTCAAGCTGGGTCTCCTCAAAATTCTCCATGCTCTGCTTCAGCTCAGCCGAAGCTTGTTTCCAGAGAGCGATCAATTCCTCGCGACTGCCTTTAAAAACATTGGGCAGCCAAACCGGACTTTCCACTTTATTGAAGCGATCCAGCCATACCTTTTCTGCTCCAACAATGTGCAGGACGGTGCCGGCAATGCTTCCAAATGAACTCACCAACTGGTGGTTCCATTGCTCCTCTGAAATCTTCTCCAGCCAGCCAATGGCAATATCATTGGCCCAGATATTGTAACTGGCGAGTTGTATGAAGTAGGGTTTTGTCATAAATTTTTTTTATCGCTGATTTGATCACTCATCTGTTACACATCCTTCCGAAGCATCTTTCACCAATTTGGCATATTTATACAGTACGCCATGGGTGGCTTTGGGGTCGGGTTTTTTCCAGTTCTTTTTTCGTTCGGCGATCTCCTGTTCACTGACCTTCAGGGTGAGTGTATTTTTGACCGCGTCAATTTCAATGATGTCATCGTCTTTTACAAAGGCGATCAACCCACCTTCAAAGGCTTCCGGGGTAATATGCCCCACTACAAAGCCATGGGTACCTCCGCTAAATCGTCCATCGGTAATCAGGGCCACAGATTTTCCCAGTCCGGCCCCGATGATAGCCCCGGTGGGTTTGAGCATTTCCGGCATACCGGGAGCGCCTTTGGGTCCGATATTTCTGATGACCACCACATCACCGGCATGTACGCGACCATCGGCGATCCCCTTGATCACTTCCTGTTCTCCATCAAATACACGGGCTTTCCCTTCAAAACGCTCGCCTTCTTTTCCGGAAATCTTGGCCACGCTTCCCTTTTCGGCCAGGTTACCATATAGAATCTGCAAGTGCCCTGTTTTCTTTAAAGGCGCTTCCAGGGGTTGGATGATCTGTTGTTCCGTAAAATCAAGATCGGGGGCATTGGCCAGGTTTTCAGCAACCGTTTTCCCTGTTACGGTGAGGCAATCGCCATGTAAAAGCCCTTTCTTCCACAAGTATTTCATCACGGCAGGTACACCACCGTACTGGTGAAGATCCTGCATCAGGTATTTCCCACTGGGTTTAAAATCCGCAAGCACAGGCACCCGGTTGCTGATCTGTTGAAAATCATCCTGTGTAAGGGGTACCCCCACACTTTTCGCCATGGCAATCAGGTGCAGCACCGCATTGGTACTACCTCCAAGGACCATGATCACCGTAATGGCATTTTCAAAGGCCTTGCGGGTCATGATATCCCGGGGTTTAATGTCTTTCTCCAATAACACTTTTATGGCTTCCCCGATGGCCATGCATTCTTTTTGTTTATCATCACTCAAAGCCGGATTGGAGGAAGAATTGGGCAAACTCATTCCCAGCGCTTCGATAGCGCTGGCCATTGTATTGGCGGTGTACATGCCTCCGCAGGCTCCGGCGCCGGGACAAGCATGTTGTACCACCCCCTTAAAATCAGCCTCATTCATCTGACCGGCAATCTTTTTCCCCAAGGCTTCAAAGGCGCTGACAATATTCAGGTCTTCGCCTTTATAATGACCGGGGGCAATGGTGCCGCCGTATAACATGATCGAGGGTCTGTTCAACCTTCCCATGGCCATAAGCGAACCGGGCATATTCTTATCACAACCCGGAATGGCGATCAGGGCATCATAGTATTGGGCGCCTGCATTGGTTTCAATACTATCGGCAATTACATCACGGCTTACCAAGCTATACCGCATCCCATCAGTACCCATGCTTATTCCATCACTCACCCCAATTGTATAGAAACGAAGTCCAAGCAACCCTGGAGTGGCATTGACACTTGTCTTGACCGAAGTTGCCAGGTCATTCAGGTGCATGTTACAAGGATTACCATCCCAGCCCATGCTTACAATACCAACCTGGGCCTTCTGAAAATCTTCTTCCTTCATCCCGATGGCATAATACATGGCCTGGGCCGCCGGTTGAGTCGGATCCTGAGTAAGGGTTTTTGAGTATTTATTCAAGTTTGCCATAAAAAGAAAAGCCCGCCTTTGAAGGAGGCGGGCTTTGTTTATTTCGTTTGTTGGTTTCTACAAAATTTGTCCCCCTCCATGCGTTGCAGGAATAATCACCACCACCACAATAATAATGGCGAGGAGGGAATTCACTACTGTATTGATTTGATTCAAACGCATAGAAGGTCGATCGTACACGAATGTACATCCGCCAATTGGAATTGCAAAGAACTTTTTTTTGTCGGGGGTCGGGAGTATGAGTATTACTTCGGACCTCCAACTTCGGACCTTGGACCTCTCCCTAAATAATCGTTGACTTACTCAGCACGATATTATTCTTGTTTACATCACTCGCTGCCCTATTCTCAATAAAATCATGGATCAGGTCGCCAATAGTGGAGGTGCTGTAACAGTTTACCGGGTCAATATCCTTGGTTACAAAACCATGCTGCAGTGTCCATTCCACAGCGCGACGCACCAATGCGGCTTCTTCTTTCAGGTTAAGATGATCAAGCAGCATCGCGGTGGAGAGGATGGACCCTACCGGATTAGCAATATCCTTGCCTGCGGCCTGGGGATAGGATCCGTGAATGGGTTCAAACAGGGATGACCCTTTTCCGATAGAGGCCGAGGGCAGCAGTCCCAGCGATCCGCTGATCACGCTGGCTTCATCACTGATGATATCCCCAAACATATTCTCGGTCAGGACCACATCAAATTGTTTGGGGTTGACAATGATCTGCATGGCGGCATTGTCCACAAACAGGTAATCGACCTGTACATCGGGGTATTGGGCCGACATTTCACGCACCACTTTTCGCCATAGCCTGGAAGTTTCCAGTACATTGGCTTTATCCACGAGGGTCAATTTTTTCTTTCTTGTCTGGGCCGATTGAAAGGCCAGGTGGGCGATCCGTTCGATCTCTTCGCGGGTGTACACACAATCGTCGGAAGCACGGGTGGAAGCTTCATCCACTTCTTTTTTTCCAAAGTAAATCCCGCCGGTCAGTTCCCGGAAGATGATAAAATCAACGCCTTCCAGGTTTTTTTGCTTTAGGGGTGACAGGTGGTGCAGGGAGGCATAGGTTGTCACCGGACGAATATTCGCAAACAACTGAAGGGATTTGCGCAATTTCAGCAAACCTTGTTCCGGTCTTACTTTGGCGTTAGGGTCATTATCATATTTGGGGTGACCAATGGCGCCAAACAGGATCGCGTCGCTTTCCAGGCAGATCTCGATGGTTTTGTCGGGTAGCGGTTCTCCGGTTTGATCGATGGCTACAGCTCCCATGAGACAATATTCATAGGTAAATTCATGGCCAAACTGGTGCGCGATAGCATCCAGCACTTTGACGGACTGACGGGTTACTTCCGGTCCTATTCCGTCCCCTTCGATGATGGCAATCTTCTTTTTCATTGTTTCGTTTTATTTTTCCAGGGCTTCGAATGTTTCAATTTCTTTTTGCATGCTCAGGAGGTAATCAATATCATCATAACCGTTGAGCAGGCAGGTTTTTTTATAATCGTTGATCGCAAAGGATTCCTGTTCTCCTGTTTGTACCAGCCGAATGGTTTGCGCTGGCAGGTCCACTTCCAATTCAGTTGCCGGATCCTGAGAAATGGCCTCCAACAGTTTTTGGCTAAAAGCCTCACTCACCACAACCGGCAGCAGAAAATTGTTCAGGGCATTGTTCTTGAATATATCCGCAAAAAAGCTGCTGACCACCACATCAAAACCATAATCCTTGATGGCCCAGGCGGCATGTTCACGGCTGGAACCGCACCCAAAATTTTTTCCGGTTACCAGGATACGGCCCTTCCAGGTGGGTTTGTTTAGAATAAAATCAGGCCTGGGTTGTTTTTCATCGTCATTGATATAACGCCAGTCACGAAACAGGTTTTTCCCAAACCCGTCACGGCTGGTGGCCTTGAGAAAACGGGCGGGAATGATCTGGTCGGTGTCCACATTTTCCAGAGGAAGTGGAACGGCGGTGGAACGTATGGTTTTAATTTCTCGGGACATGATCGTACTTATAGCTGTTGGCTTTTCGCTTTATTATAAAAATTCGCTGACATCACCCACCTTTCCTGTTACAGCGGCCAGGGCCGCGGTCAGGGGGCTGGCGAGGAAAGTGCGGGCATTGGGTCCTTGTCTTCCTTCAAAATTCCGGTTGGAGGTAGAGATACAATACTTACCCGCCGGTATTTTATCTTCATTCATACCCAGGCAGGCGGAGCAACCGGGTTGGCGAAGTTGGAAACCGGCTTCTTCAAAGATCTTGTCGATCCCTTCTTCGCGGGCCTGTTTTTCCACTTGTTTGCTACCGGGAACGATCCATACTTCCACCTCGCTTGCCTTTCTTTTTCCTTTTACAAAGGAAGCTACCTGCCGCAGGTCTTCGATACGGCTATTGGTACAGCTTCCAATAAAAACATAATCCACTTTCTGCCCTTTGATGGCAGTCCCTGGTTGAAGACCCATGTAGGCCAATGATTTTTCAAAGGATGGCCTTTCGCTTTTATCCACTTCCTGGAGGGAAGGGATGAGGCCATTGACGCCTACACCCATACCGGGGTTGGTGCCATACGTGATCATGGGTTCAATATCCTCGGCCCGGATATTGATCTCCTTGTCAAATACGGCGTCATCATCACTTTTTAGGGTTTTCCAATAGGTCAATGATTTATCCCAGGCCTCCCGTTTAGGGGCATAGAGCCTGTCTTTCATATAAGCAAATGTGGTGTCATCCGGCGCGATCATACCACAGCGGGCACCCATCTCAATACTCATATTACAGATGGTCATTCGTGCTTCCATAGACAGGGAGCGAATGGCCGATCCGGCATATTCAACGGCATAACCGGTGGCGCCGCTGGCGGAGATGAGGGAAATGATGTACAGGATAATATCTTTTGATACCACCCCCTTTTTTAATTCGCCATCAATATTGATGCGCATCAAAAGGGGTTTGGATTGCATGAGGCATTGCGTGGCCAATACCATTTCCACTTCGCTGGTGCCGATACCAAAGGCAATGGAACCAAAAGCGCCATGTGTGGAAGTATGGCTGTCCCCACAAACAATAGTCATTCCCGGTTGGGTAAACCCCAGTTCGGGACCGATCACGTGGACGATACCCTGGTATTGGTGCCCAAGTCCGTAAAGCTCGATTCCCTGGGCCGCACAGTTTTTAATCAGTGCATCTACCTGTAACCGGCTTAGTTCTTCTTTTATGGGTAAATGCTGGTCAAGGGTGGGAACGTTATGATCGGCGGTAGCCACTACCTGGTTTGGACGAAATACCCGCAGCCCTCTTTTCTCCAGGCCTTTAAAAGCCTGTGGGCTGGTGACTTCATGAATAAAATGTTTGTCGATATATAATACCGCAGGACCACCCGCGATCTCTTTAACCACGTGTTTATTCCAGATCTTTTCAAATAATGTCTTTCCCATAGGGCTTAGGCAACAACTGCTTTGGTGGATTGATATTTTTTACCCATGGCTTCGAGGTCATGGTCTTCAACTTCTTTTTTGGCATCGGCAATCTGAAGGAATTCTTCATACAGCACATCCACATCATTGCGGGTAAACTGGAAACCCAGTTTCTGGAGGCGGAAGGCCAGGGCCGATCTGCCGCTTCTGGCGGTAAGCACGATCTTGGAACTATCGGCTCCCACTTCTTCAGGGTTGATGATCTCGTAAGTAAGGGCCTCTTTCAGGAAGCCATCCTGGTGTATCCCGGAGGAATGGGCAAAGGCATTGCTGCCAACAATGGCTTTATTGGGTTGAACCGGCATACGCATGGTATCAGAAACCTTCCGGCTCAGGGGATTGAGTTGTTGAGATTTTACATTGGTATAAAACCCAAGGGAATGGTGTTGTTTCAGGATCATCACCACTTCTTCCAGGGAGGTATTACCCGCCCTTTCACCGAGGCCATTAATGGTACATTCAATTTGACGGGCACCGGCAATCACTCCGGCAATGGAATTGGCGGTGGCCAGTCCAAGGTCGTTATGACAATGACAGGAAATGATGGCCTTGTCAATATTGGGTACATTGTTGACGAGATAAGCTATTTTTTCGCCATATTGGTGGGGCAAACAGTAACCTGTGGTATCGGGGATGTTTACAGTGGTTGCTCCTTCGGCTATAACCGCTTCGATCACCCGGGCGAGGTATTCATTGTCGGTACGACCCGCGTCTTCGGCATAGAACTCAATATTGTCCGTGTACCGGCGTGCCCAGCGGATACACTGCTTAGCGCGTTCCAGTATTTCTTCCCGGTTGGAATTGAACTTGGCCCGGATATGCAGGTCGGAGGTGCCGATGCCTGTATGGATCCTGGGGTTCTTGGCTTTTTTCAAGGCCATGCCTGCGGTTTCAATATCTTTTTCCACGGCCCGGCTTAGTCCGCAAACCTGGGCCCGGGTGATAACTTTGGCAATCTCTTCCACGGAGGAAAAATCACCAGGGGAAGAAATCGGGAAACCGGCTTCGATGATGTCAACACCCAGGTCCTCGAGGGCCAGGGCCAGTTCTACTTTTTCAGCCGTGTTGAGTTTGCAACCGGGCACCTGCTCTCCATCCCGGAGAGTCGTGTCGAAAATGAATATCTTATTATTGGACATAATTAATAAAAGGTTCAAAAACAATCGTTCGTAATAAAAAAAGGGGCCTTATTTTGCGAGAAGTCAGTCTACGAATTTAGATTTGTAATAACCATTATTAATGTCCAATTTACCGTGGCCATCCGGTTCCTAAAGCCCCCTTTTTGGGCTGAAACCCTTGTCCATGGCGGATTTTAAGCGATTTGATTTACGATGCCTAACCTGTCGAGCGATAACCTGTTTTTACTGATAAAATCGATGAATAAGGTGGAAAAACGCCATTTCCGCCTCTATACCTCGCGCAACCGGGGCAGTGAGGGGGCCAAATTCATCAAGCTGTTTGAGGTCCTGGACGGGATGAAGGAGTATAATGAGGAACAGATACTTAAGAAGGCCCGGTCGATCAAGCGGTCACAACTCGCCAACCTCAAGGCCCACCTGTATGGCGAACTGCTGGTGGCCCTGCGGCTGCTCCATAGCGACCGTAACCTGGATATCCAGATTCGGGAACAGATAGATTACGCCAAGATCCTGTACAACCGGGGGTTGATCCTTCAAAGCCTGAAAGTGCTTGATAAGGCCAAGACCCTGGCCAAGGAAAACGGGCATTACCTGCTTACCCTGGAGATCTTACAGTTTGAAAAATCTATTGAATCACGACATATCACCCGCAGCCTGAAAGGCCGGGCTGCCAACCTGATTGAAGAAACGGTCTTTTATGGCAACAAGATCACGGAAGTGGTCAAACTCTCAAACCTGTCCCTGATGCTGTATGGGGTGTATCTGGATACCGGTCATGTGAAAAATGAAAAGGAAGCGAGTGAGGTGGAGGAATTGTTTAAGAAACACCTGGAGGGGATCAATACCCGGCAAAGCAATTTTTTTGGAAAAGCCTATCTCCACCAGGCTTATTGCTGGTATTATTTCATCCTTTATGATTTTTCACGTTATTACCGTCATGCTGAAAAATGGGTGCGGCTGTTTGAAGAACATCCGGAAGAAAAAAAGGAGGACCCTTTTCTGTACCTCAAGGCGGTTCATAACCTGCTGAATGCTCTTTTTATCATTGGGAATGATAAGAAAATGGATGAGGAGCTAAAGTACCTGGAAGATTTTTACAATGAAACCGAAAGCTGGAACGAAAACCTCCGGATACAGGGGTTTGTTTATTTATATACAGCCAAGATCAATAAGCATTTTCTGGAAGGGACTTTTACCAAAGGCCTGGAGCTTATCCCGGAAATTGAGAACGAACTGAAAAAATACCAGGCCTACCTGGATACTCACCGGATCATGGTTTTCTATTATAAGATCGCATCCTTGTATTTTGGTTCGGGTGACAATGAAAACGCCATCCGTTACCTCAACAAGATCATCAACCTGAAAGTGGGTCACCTACGGACCGATATCCAGTGTTTTGCCCGTATTCTTCACCTGATCGCGCACTATGAACTGGGGAATACCGATATCCTGGAATACCTGATCAAGTCTGTGTACCGGTTTCTGTCGAAGATGGAAGATACCGATGCGGTACAGGATGAAATTTTCCGTTTTCTCCGCAAATCCCTCTCAAGCCGGCAACAGGACCTCACCAAACAGTTTATTGAACTACGCGACCGGCTGGAAAAGGTTTCCGAAGATAAATATGCCCGCCGCTCCTACCAATACCTGGATATTATTTCCTGGCTGGAAAGCAAGATCGAACGGAAACCGGTGCAGGCAGTGATCCGGAGGAAATTCCTGGAGAGGAAAGGGGGATGATATTGACCGCGGTTAATGAATTCTAAAGATCCGTGATTGGCTTATACTTAGGTACCAACGACTTCATCACTACCCAGGCCACCAGGTAGGCAACAGCGCATATAGTAAACATGATCGTGTAACCGGTTTTCACATGACCCAATGCCTGGTAATGATCAAATAGCTTTCCTCCCATTTTTGACATCACTACCCCACCCAATCCTCCGGCCATGCCGCCAATACCCACAACAGATGCGATGGCTTTCTTTGGGAACATATCTGACACGGTGGTAAAGATATTCGCACTCCAGGCCTGGTGCGCGGAAGCGCCGATACCGATCAACAATACCGGGACCCAGAAAGAAAGATAGCCAAAAGGTTGCGCGAGCAAAATCACCAGGGGGAAGAGGGCAATGACGAGCATGGCTTTCATGCGTCCATCATAAACCGCATGCCCTTTCTTGATAAAATAAACAGGGAACCACCCACCCATGATACTACCAACAGTGGCAATGGTATAAAGCACTGCTAGCGGAAGCATGACGGCTGTATCTACAATGCCATATTGGGCTTTCAGGAAGGCCGGCAACCAGAAAAGGAAGAACCACCATACCCCGTCGGTCATGAATTTTCCAAAAGCAAAGGCCCAGGTCTGACGGTACTTTAACAATTTTCGCCAGGGAACTTTCTCTTCCGAAACAGGAGCAAGTGCAGGAGTCTCTTCCTCCCCTGAACGTATATGCGCCAATTCCTCTTTGGACAGGCGTTTCTGTTTTTCCGGTTTGTCATAAAATACAAACCAGAAAATCAACCAGAGAAAACCGGTTATACCCATTACGATAAAGGCGGCGCCCCAACCCCAGTTCAACCGCATCCAGGGAACAGTCAATGGGGCGAGGATGGCACCGATATTAGCTCCTGAATTAAAGATACCGGTGGCCAGAGAACGTTCTTTCTTTGGAAAATATTCGGCTGTTGCCTTGATGGCTGCCGGAAAGTTACCGGCTTCCCCAAACGCGAGAATGGCGCGGGCCACCATAAAACCTACAACCGAAACGGATAGTCCTGCAATACCCACCCAGCCCAGAAAGGCTGTTACCGACTCACCAATGGGAATGGCCAGGGCGTGAAGCGCGGCTGCTGCCGACCAGATGACGATGGCCCAGGCATATCCTTTTTTAGTACCCAGTTTATCGATGATCCTTCCGGCAAAGAGCATGGAGAGGGCATAGGTGAACTGAAACACCGATGTGATATTGCCATAGTCATTGTTAGTCCAGTGAAACTTATCCGCCAAATATGGCTGAAGAAGGCTCAGCACCTGCCGGTCAAGGTAGTTGACCGTTGTGGCAAAGAACAATAGTCCGCAGATTGTCCATCTGTATTTTCCCATATGGCTATGCTTTTATTTTTTCACCGACTGAATCAATTCCAATACCTGTCGGGTTTCTTTTTCCATGGTGGCATAGTCTTTTGCCTCCATGAGTTTTTTACTGATCAATTTACTACCCATGCCCACGGCGCAAACACCGGCCTTAAACCAGCCTTCGATGTTCTCCCGGGTGGTATCCACACCACCTGTTGGCATAAAGAGCAGTTTGGGGAAGATATCCTTTATCCCCGATAGGAATTCAGGGCCCAGGAGGTTACCGGGAAACAATTTAATAAACCCGATACCCGCGTTCTCTGCGGCAATGATCTCCGAAGGTGTCATGCAACCGGGCGCATAGAAAATATCCCTTTCCACACAATAGGCGGCTACCTCGGGCACAAAACCCGGACTGACCAGAAAATCGGCCCCGGCCTGTAAATAAGCAGTTGCCTGTTCCATGTTTTTTATAGTACCAACACCCAGCAGCAAACCGGGCATTTCCGCATTTCGCAGTTCCACCATTTTTCCAAAATTCTTCAGGGCGGCTTCTCCCCGGTTGGTGTACTCCACAGCCCGGATACCCGCGCGGTGGATTGCTTTTAACACTTCCAGGCTAATGGTTTCATCACTGTTGAAGTACAATGGCAGAATGCCCTGGGAAGTGATCGCCTGTGTAATAGATGCCGTATTCTTCATCAAAACAGATTTTAAGATTATTAACGTTGAACCCTTCCACTGCCATCTCCTTTCATCAGGTCTTTCACCTCGGCCAGGGTGGCATGGTTAAGGTCGCCGGGAATGGTATGTTTCAGAGCGCTGGCTGCCACCCCAAATTCGGCGGCTTCATTCATGGGCATACCGGTAGCCAGGCCATAAATAAGTCCACTGGCAAAACTGTCGCCACTCCCTACCCTGTCAATAATCCTGACCTGGTATTTTTTGGTATGATAAAATTCCTGGCCGTCATACACCAGGGCACTCCAACCATTGTCGCTGGCGCTATGGCTTTCCCGCAGAGAGGAGGCAATAAACTTAAACCCGAATTTGGCTTTCATTTGCTGAAACACATCCTTATACCCATCGAGATGAAGTTCCCCTTTGGTAACATCCGTGTGCCCGGCCTTAAATCCTAAGGTGGTATCCGCATCTTCTTCGTTACCTATACATACATCTACATACTGGCAGAGCCTGGTCATCACTTCCCTGGCCTTTTCCTTGCTCCAGAGTTTTTTCCGGTAATTCAGATCAATGGAAGTGGTAATGCCTTTGCTTCGCGCTGTTTTCAAAGCCAGTTCTGTCAACTCAGCCGCTTTATCACTCAACGCGGGGGTGATACCTGTGGTGTGAAACCAGGCTGCCCCTTCAAATATTTTATCAAAATCAAATTCACCCTTATTCACAGTAGCAATGGAAGCCCCGGCCCGGTCATACACCACCTGTGAAGCCCGCATGCTGGCGCCTGTTTCCAGAAAATAAATACCCAACCTTTCCCCACCACGGGCGATAAACTGCGTATCCACACCATAGCGGCGAAGGTGGTTGATGGCGCTTTGACCTATAGGGTTATTGGGCACCTTGGTTACAAAAGTTCCTTGAAGTCCATAATTACAAAGCGCAGCCGCCACATTGGCTTCGCCACCACCATAGGTGACATCAAAACTATCGGCTTGCACAAATCTTTTATAATCGGGGGTAGAAAGGCGAAGCATGATTTCGCCGAGGGTGACAACTTTAATAGACATATTTTTTAGTGTTGAAGATTTATATAAACGGATTACATCAATTTCAGGGTTATTGCGGTTTATCCCAACCGAAATAGGTATTGGCATTGTTGAAACAAATATCCTGAACAATTTTTCCGATCCAGGGCAGGTCATGGGGCAGTTCCCCATTCTCCACTTCCGTACCTAATAATTGGCAGAGAATCCTTCTGAAATATTCATGCCGGGGAAATGACAGGAAGCTCCTCGAATCGGTTAGCATCCCAATAAATTTACTCAGCAATCCCATATTCGACAGCGCATTCAGTTGTTTGGTCATGCCATCTTTTTGATCAAGGAACCACCAGGCCGACCCCCATTGTACTTTTCCTGCAACAGATCCATCATTGAAATTTCCGATCATTGAGGCAAATACTTCATTGTCGGCCGGGTTAAGATTGTATATAATGGTTTTGGTGAGTCTGTCGTTGCGGTCCAAGCGATCCAGGAAACGCGCCAGCGAGCGTGATTGGGAAAAATCGCCAATGCTGTCCCAACCGGTATCTGGTCCCAGGCTTTGTAATTTTCGCGTATTATTATTGCGCAAGGCGCCTACATGGTATTGCTGCACCCAGCCTTTCTCATGGTCCCACTCGGCAAATACAACCAGCATGGCCGATTTGAACTTATGGTTTTCAACGGTTGTCAATGTGGCGCCGGAGCGGATCTTTGAGAAAATAGCGGCGATCTCGGTCTCCGTATAATCTTCGGCATAGATCTGTTCCAATCCGTGATCGGACACCTGACATCCCTTAGCCGAAAAATAATCATGACGCTTTCTGAGGGCGCTCATGTAATCCTGGTATTGGGTGATGGAAACATCAGCGGCCTTCTCCAGATCTGTCAGGTATTTATTAAAGGTTACCGGATCATCCACATTCATGGCCTTATCAGGTCGAAAGGCCGGAAAAACTTTCACTTTCCAACCATCGCTGGCTATTTTCTCATGATACCGGAGATCATCCACGGGATCATCGGTGGTACAGGTCACCCGTACATTCATCCGTTCAAGCAGACTCCGGGTACTATATTCCTTTTGCTGAAGCAGGCTGGTGGCTTTTTCATAAATACCTGCGGCGGTGTGACCATCCAGCAATTCTTCTACATTAAAATATCGTTTAAGCTCTAAATGGGTCCAATGGTATAATGGATTGCGGATAGTGAAAGGAACAGTTTGGGCCCATTTTTCAAATTTCTCATAATCCGTAGCATTACCGGTGATGTATTTCTCGGGAACCCCGTTGGCGCGCATGGCCCTCCATTTATAATGATCGCCGTTTAACCAAACCTGGGTAATATTATCAACCATCCTGTCTTCGGCCATATCCTGGGGAGGCAGGTGGTTATGGTAATCAATAATCGGCATGGTCGCCGCATAGGAATGGTATAGTTCTACAGCGACCGGATTGGATAATAAAAAATCCTCTCCCATAAATTTTCTCATGACAATCCATTTTATAATGACACACCCCTTTTCCAGGGAATAAAATCATCCTGTCCATTCAATACGGCTTTGGGTTTAATCTCCCCACTGGCTACTTTGATCACATAGTCCAGAATCCTTTCCCCGGCTTCCTCGATAGTTTCCTCTCCTTCAATGATGGTACCGGCATTGATGTCAATAATATCCTTCATCTTTTCAAACAACGGTGTATTGCTTGAAATCTTTATCACCGGAGCAATCGGGTTTCCGGTTGGAGTACCCAACCCGGTGGTAAACAATACCACATTGGCGCCACTGGCTACTTCGGCGGTGGTTGACTCCACATCATTTCCGGGTGTACATAACAGGTTCAGCCCTGGCTTGGTCAGTTTTTCCGGGTAATCGAGTACATCTGTTACAGGGGAGGTACCTCCCTTTTTTGCCGCTCCAGCCGATTTGATCGCGTCTGTTATCAGCCCGTCTTTGATATTGCCCGGCGAGGGGTTCATGTCAAAACCCGATCCCGACTCTTTTGCCCTTTGTCCATAGGCGCGCATAATATCCATGAACTTCCTGGCAGTATCCACGGTTACACACCGGTCACTAATTTCCTGCTCCACCCCGCATAGTTCGGGAAACTCAGATAGGATAACCGAGCCTCCGGCTGCAACCAGCAAATCGGAAGTGTAGCCAATGGCGGGATTGGCGGATATACCACTAAACCCATCAGAACCACCACATTCCAACCCAATACATAGCTGACTGATTGGAACGGGTTGCCTTGTTTGCTGGTTAGCGATCACTAATCCGGCAAAGGTTTGCCTGATGGCATTGGCCAGTAGATCCTTCTCCAACCCTATCTTTTGTTGGTCAAGGATATAAAGCGGTCTATCAAAATGAGGGGATCGCTTTGCGATTTCTTCCTGCAGCATCTCAATCTGCGCGTTCTGACAACCCAGGCTCAGTACGGTAGCGCCTGCCACATTCGGGTGGGTGATGTATCCGGCCAGTAAACCACAGAGGGCACGGGCATCCTGTCTGGTGCCTCCGCAACCCCCATCATGCTGAAGAAATTTAATCCCATCCACTTGGGGAAAGAGAGGATGACGGGTTTGCGGGTTATCTTCCCCGGTAAATTCAGCGCCAAGAATCTGCTCAACCGTGGCCCCGGTTTTATATAACTCCACCAGGCGACGCGAAAAGGCATGGTATTTTTTTGCCGGGGCATAGCCTAACTCTTCCAGCAATGATTCCCTGATTACTTCTACATTTCTGTTTTCACAAAACACGAGGGGGACTATGATCCAGTAATTAGCGGTTCCCGCGGAACCATCCGAACGGGGATAACCCATGAAGGTCCTTCCGGTCCAGGCACCAAGGTCCGGGATATCCCAGGCTGTTCTTCTGGTTGGAGAAAGCTGGTATTCCCCGGCTGCATGTTTGATATTGGAAGTGGATATTTTTTGGCCAACAGCTAATTCTATTTTGGCCGTACCCACCAGTACCCCATACATATATACTTTATCACCCGAAGAAAGAAACTGGGTAGTGAATTTATGTTTGGCAGGAACATCGTCCTTCAAGGTATAATCCTCCCCCTGATGGTGGACGGTCTCCCCTGCTTTCAGGTCACGCAAGGCCACCAGCACATTATCCTGTGGATGTACTTTCAATACGGCCGCCTTCATGCGATGAAGTTTGCTGTTTGCTGTTCCATTAAAACTTTTCTGGGTCCGTCTTTGAGCAAGCGAGCGAGTAGAATGCTAACCGTTTGAGGCCACTCCTGATATTCATTCAGGTCGGAGCCCCACCAGTCGGTTCGGGCAAGCATATTTTTGACGAGCAGATTGGGTTCAAAGTTAATCCAACCTGACGAAAAAGCCGCCGCCTGATCGTCATTTATTGGATAGGGCCCCCAATCCGAGCTTCCAATAAAATGGGCAGGCGTGTCTTCTTTACCTCGCATAAATAAAAGATAGGCCGCAAAACCCAGGGCCATGGATGGGGGGACCTGCCCATACCTTTCGAAATAGGACCTGATCAACGGAATGTTTCGCATAGCCATTTTACCGGTGTACTGCAGCGTTATATTGATCCATTGGTGATCCAAAAATGGATTCCTGAACCGGTCCAATACCTTATCGGCAAAATCCATGGCCATTTCATGGGTCAACCCTTCTCCGGTTATGGCCGGGATGATCTCTTTTTTCATCAAATGCTCAATGAACTTTGAGAATGCGGGGTCATTCATCGCATCCCTTACCGTACCATACCCACAGAGATAGGCCAGTCCACAGGTAAACGTATGGGAACCATTCAACAGACGCAATTTCAACTCGCGGTGCACTTGTATGGAAGGGACGATGACCACTTCCTCATCACAATCATGAAAGGATAATATCTCTTTTACTTTGGGTTTATTGGCTTCAATGGCCCAAAGTCCATACACTTCTGACTGGATCAGCAGATCGTCCTCATATCCCAGGATGCGGCATTTTTCCTGGTGTTCATTTTCTGGTAAACGCCCCGGCACTATTCGATCGACCAGTGAATTGCAGATTATATTGGCCTGATCCAGCCAATCGAGAAAATCTTTTTCCAGTCCATGCCGGTCGGCCAGCGTATTCAGAATACTCTTTAGCTTGTCACCATTACCCGGTATCAATTCTGTGGGAATGATCACCAGGCCTCTTTCCGAATCGCCTTTAAAATGCCTGAAGCGGGTGTACAATAAGGAAAGCAGTTTACCGGGAAAGGAAGTTGGTGGGGAAGCATGAATATCATCTTCCACCAGCACGATCCCCACTTCGGTGGTATTGGAAATGACCACCTGCAGATCAGGACTTTTAGCAATGGCTAACACCTCGTTCCAATCACTGGCTGCGGAGATTACACGGCTGATGGAGGTATTGACCAAAACCTGATCAATCACTTCCCCTTTCTCGAGACCGCGCCGGATATGGGTATAAAGTCCATCCTGGCGATCAAAGGCGTCGGCTCCACCGGCAGCGGTGGATTTTACAATAACTACACGTCCGTTAAATACGCCCTGCTTGTTCGCCTTGTCTATATAATAATCCGGCAACCCGCGTAGCAAGACTCCGGTTCCAAATTGCAGCACTTTTTCCGGTAGGGAAAAAATATCCAACCGGGGTTTGCTTCCAGTTTTTTGTTCATGTTCCAGCCAGGTTGACCTATTCAATTGCATAATCAGCGCATTAGTTTAGAGGAGATTCGTTTTCTGTAAGGGGATTGAGATTGTACAGTCGGGTGGCATTTCCGCCAAACAGCATTTCTTTATCTTCCGCGGAAAGGTTCTCCATGTATTTTTCCAGCAGGCTTACCCATTGAACATAAATTCCCGACAGGGTGAGTATGGGCCAGTCGCTCCCAAAAAGAAGCCTGTTAACACCAAATTCTTCAAACACCACATCCAGGTAGGGGTAGAATTCGGATGCGCTCCAGTCCTTCCATTTTGCCAGGGTCAGCCATCCCGATAATTTGCAATGGAGGTTTGGGTATTGGGCCAGTCTTTTAATTTCTTCTTTCCATCCGTTGATCTGACGGTCACGGATATCCGGCTGGCCGGCATGATCCAATACAAATACCTGATCGGGGTTTTCATTTACAAGCCTGGCCGTTTCACTTAATTGAGCAGGTTTGACCAGGAGGTCAAAAACAAACCCTTTATCTTTCAACCCGCCAAGCGCCTCGCGAAAAACAGGTTCATCCATAAAACCAGGCGCCTTGCTTTCCAATCCATATCGCCAGCCTTTTATTTCCGGGTATTGGGAAAAATAGTCGAGGCGATCCTTGGCCTGTGGTGAGGCAAAATCCACCCAGCCAACAACACCTTTGACCATGGAATGGGACCGGGCCAGTTCGACCAGGAAATGGGTTTCTACTTCGCTTGACGAAGCTTCTACCGCGATACAGCCATCCACCTGGTTTCGGCGAAGGGAGGTAAGGATATTTTCCGGTAAAAAATCTGATCGCAGTGCACGCATGTCCTTATTGATCCAGGGTTGTCTGTCCTTATCATACTTCCAGAAATGGATATGCGAATCGATCTTCATGATGATGCTTTGAAGGTACGATGAAGTGACGCAATATAGAGCGGCCAATTGGTTTATAAAGCAAGCAGACTACAACCCCGGATATCGCTGTTATCCAGCCGGCCCAGCACCTCAAATCCACCCCTTGCCTGTATGCGACCCGCATCTTCGGTGGCGATAAAGGAGCAACTGTAAAGATTGGCCAGGTCGATAATGTTGAGGGCGCCGCTACCGGAAGCATGGATGGCCAGCGGGTCTTCTTCTTCACGCACGAGCACCCTCATCCAGGGCGGAGTTTCAAAGATCCCCCCGGCCTGGGAATAGGCTTGTGACAAGAGTTCAGTCATCCCGTATTCCGAATGAATGGCTGGCAAGGAAAAGGCTTGTCTTAAACGATCATGCACCTCCCCTCTTGTCAATTCTTCCCTTCGTCCTTTCATTCCTCCGGTTTCCATAACAATGGTGTTTTCAAGTGGCATGGGGTAGGCCTGGGCAAAATCCAATAAGGCATAGGTCACCCCAATAAGCAGGGTTGGAATTTGGGGTGAAGATCGTTTCAGGGCCTGGGCCAGTTCCTCCTGGTTGTACAAATAAAAACCACTATCCGGGTGCCCCGATTGCCTGATCAACCCTTCGGCCATATACACAAGCGATGAACCACCCTGTTCCAGGTAAGACGGCAATAAGGCCAGGAAACGCCACTTATTAACCGGCCCGTATTTTGCTTCAAAACCGCGGAGGTAACTGGTTTCGTAAAACCGGCTGTCCCGAACCAGGTGCCGGCTACGGGTCATGCCCGTAGTACCACTGCTTTGAAAGGTCAGTTGGGGGGAAAAGTCCCCCGTTACCACCGCATGGGTTTTAAAAAAGGAGATCGGCAGAAATGGAATTTCCTGAACAACGCTTACATTGTCAGGAGAACGGCCAAGTGCTTTACAATAAGACTGGTAAAGTTCATTTTGGGCGTATTGAAAACGAAAAACAGACAGGGCCAGGTCATCAAACCCGTCCTTTTCCAGGGTAAAAATTTTATCCAACCATTCACAAACCATGATAGGATGGTATCGGGTTAAATGTTAAATTTGTTAGCACGAATAAACAGCATTCCATGAAAAGACAGTTTTGGAGCGTCGGGGCCCTGGTGGTACTCTTACTGGTATCCTGTGGCAAAGATAAGTATGAGACCACACCTACTATCACCATCAAGGAACTTAGCAGCGAAGTGATCGATGCGCCAAATGGCACACTCCGGGTAATCCTTGAATCCACAGACAAAGAAGGCGATGAAGGTGGGGGACTGCTCACGTATATCCGTGTACGGACCAATGTAAACCCAATTCCCAATCCCGGACTTAACGATAAAGTCGATACCGTAAACTACCTGGTGCCCAATTTCCCCAAAACAGGCAAGAAAGATATTGAGATATCCCTGGCTTACGACTTTTTAAACGAAGACCCCAACAAGAACGACACGATGTTCTTCCGTTTTACCCTTCGGGATGCGGCCAATAACCAGAGCGATACGGTGAATACTAAAGTGATTGTGGCCAAACAGGAATGACAGATTGATCCATTTGAAAATTGAGAAATTCAACAACTCCAATCATCCGGTCAGCCTTCCACTTTTTTCTGTTTACTTCCCTCTTTATCGCGGGTGGCGCTGTAGTTATGACTGCCCACGCGCAGTTCCTATTTAAACAGAGTGAGCATCAGCAAGCCTTTCTGTACTTTGTTTTCTTTTCTACCCTCGCTAGTTATAATTTTCATTGGTACCTCACTCCGGAAACCCGTACCGAACAGGAACGTTCCGCCTGGTCGCATGACCATAAAGCCCTTCACCTGACCCTTGCCTTTATTGGATCAATTGGAGCGGCCTATTTCAGCCTCTCGTTTCTTCATCATTTCCTGGCCCTCGGTATTGCGGTATTTCTGACCTTTTTATACAGCGCCCCAAAGATCCCCCATCGGCATTTTAACCTGCTGAGCCGGATCGCCATTGGTAAAACCATTTACCTGGCTTTTGTCTGGACCTATGTAACGGGAATTTTACCATTGATCCTTTCCGAAAAAGTTGTGACGTTACCTGATATCCTGTTTAACATCTACCGGTATTTTTTTATTTATGCCATTTGTATCCTGTTTGATTACCGTGACCGGGAAAATGACCGTGACGATTGCATCCGTTCACTTATTACATACCTTTCTGACCGGGGCATCTCCCGGCTTTTCTATGGTTCCCTCGCCGTTTCCCTTATTTCGCTGCTTGGATGGCAATGGCTGGGTGGATGGACCTTTGAAATTGTACTCCTGCTCCCGTCGCTGCCGGTGCTGGCCTATCTATATCCCATTGCCAGGGAGAATTTTTCCGACTATATCTATTATTTTCTGCTCGATGGATTGATGGCCTTCCCTTCCCTGATGGTTCTCCTCTGGTACCATTTTTTTTGAACCCCTTAACCCTGCCCGGTTGCCCCATTTTTAATTACTTTTACATAAATCATCAGTTATGGCCAAAGCGGTAAGGAAGAAATCGTATATGACCGAAAAGTCAAAGGCTTTTTTTATCAATTATATCAATAATGCTTCCCCGGTTGGTTTTGAATCCAGCGGGCAAAAACTCTGGCTTGACTACCTGAAGCCTTTTGTTGATTCCCATTTTACCGATCCCTACGGAACTGCAGTGGGTGTGGTAAACCCCAATCACCCGTTTAAGGTAGTGATCGAAGCCCATGCGGATGAGATCAGTTGGTTTGTGAATTATATTACCCCCGATGGACTAATATACCTGAAACGCAATGGCGGCGTTGACCACCAAATCGCCCCCGCGCAAAGAGTTTGGATCCATGGTAAAAAAGGACCCGTGAAGGCCGTGTTTGGATGGCCGGCCATCCACACCAGGATTGGCGGGGATTCCAAAGACCCCCAGCCCAAGGTGGAAAACCTCTTTCTTGACTGCGGAGCCAGGAAGAAAGAAGAAGTGGCCAAACTCGGCATCCATATCGGGGCGGTGGTTACCTACCAG